>CAZCJI010000006.1:0-23151 GCA_964498625.1 uncultured Rhizobium sp. | reverse complement strand
GCGGTCGAAAACCAGTTGCTTGGGTTCGATGGACACGAGTTTCCAGCCGTCCATCTCTTCGCCGATTTTCAAGCGGGAAAAATCTCCGTCGGCATCGCGCACCAATGCAGTCGAGGTCTTGCCGGCGATCGCCGTCCCCACAACCTCGACGCCACTGAGGTTTCCGGAGTTGTCGGCTTCGGCCGCCGGCGGGGCACGATCAGGCGCAAAGATGGGGTGCGCCATGATCGCATTATAAGTGTTAAGCGCTGCGCGCATGGGTTCTATCGTCGGCACAGGCGGAGGAGCCTGATGCGAAACTGCGGGCAGGCTGGCAGACGAAGGCAGCGCCAATTGCAGGCCTGCCGCGAGCAGCAGCACGATCGAAGCCATTGCGGGCATCAACTCCGGATTACGACGGCTGACTAATTCGGACGGGAGCCGAGATTTCAAGCCGGACATCCATTGTTGCAAGGTGTCCCGTTTGAACTGCCCGGTCGGCCGCGACCGAAACGTATCCAACAACGACATAAGGCGCCTCATTTTCGAGCCGGGTCAGGCTCTTGTAAAGTTGACTCATTGTAAGCTGCATATCGACCCGCACGCGGACGAAATTGTCCCCTTCGGCGGGTAGTTCCGAAACCGTCTGCACGCTGCCGCCAACAGCGTTGGCCAGCCGCGTCAAGCGCTGCTTGAGATTCTCCGCCGCCAGGACCTTGGTCGGTGCGACGATCGTAAATTGCGACTGTGTCGCCTCCTGCTGGTCCGCCTCTTCGCGCCATGTGGAGATACCGGCGAGAACATGCGCATTTCGGGCGTAGGTGTCATTCAGCTCACTGCGCTCCTCGGCGCGGCCGATAAAGCCGCCGATCACCGGCTGGATGAATCCGAACCAGAAGACCACGATCACAAGAAAAAGGATTCCCAGCGCAACAACCTGACGCTCGCGCGGCTCCAGCGGTCTCATTTCGAGCCTCCGAACTCACGGTCGGCCGACATATCGAACGGCTGAACGGCACCGGGGTCGCCCGAAGCGCGCGTCTCACCGGAAAGCGAGCGCGCATTGCGAAGAACCGGCGAAGCTTCGAGGCGCGCCAGAATATCGTTTGACGTTTTTCTCTGGCCCCGAACATGAACCGTGCGGCCATTCCATTCGAAGCGGCTGACCCACGCATCTTGAGGCAGTGCTTTGGTGACAGCATCGAGCACGGGCAAAGGCGACATGCGCTCCTTGCTCTGAAGAAGCACGGTCCGGCGAGCGGTTTCGCGGCTTACCTTGTCGCGCGTGCGCAGCGCGACGTTAACACGTACCTGCTGCGCTTCCACGGTCTGACGCAGTTCGTCCAGATTGCTGCTGTCGCGATAGGCCAGGAACCCGACATTGGCGATCAACAGTATCGCCGCCGCTATCCACCAATAGAGCGACCGGCGGTGCGCGGCGTCGCCGCCTTGCGCATCGCGCATCGCTGACAGGAAATCGAAATCGGGAGCAGCAGTGCCGTTAAGGGCCGTTACGCCGACGGCGGCAGGCACGAGACCGTTCTCCCGCATGAACCCGAACACTTGCTCCGCGGTGGTGCGTTTCAGAACGCCGAGCGCGACTTGCTGGCGTCCGTTTTCGGGATCGCGCGAAACCACGTCCGCGTCGAAATAAATCTGATCCGCCTGAAAAGGCGTCAACCGGTCGATATCGAGCGCCACCATGCGCTTGACGTCGCTCAATGGCAGCAGCGGCAGATCGAGTTCACGCACCAGAACCTGATTGGATGGAACCAGGAATTTGATCGGCCCGCGCGGTTTTGCGGGCAGCACCGCACCGCTTTCCGCGTTGCTATAGACGATGGAACCGCCTCGAACTTGCGCCACGACACCACTGCGCCGTGTCAACCGCTCGCGCCATTCAGGCGGCAACATTCCCAGCAACTCGTCGGTCCACCAGCGCCAGAACTGCAGCAGGAGCTGCGCGGCCGATGCCATGTCCAGATTGAGGATGTCTTTGAAGTTCACTGCCGCCCCCGGCATTTACCAGTCATGACCGTGAGAACGCACATCGAGTCGACCGTTGCAAAGGGTTTGATCAAAAGGTCCGGCCAAGAACGGGCGTCTTCCGGCGGAAACTGTACCCGCACGCGCATTAACAATGGTAAAGCCGGGAGAAGCTGCCATTGATCGTGCCAGGCGGGCCCTTTGTCCGGCGGGACCGTGCCGAAATAGGCGATATCGAGTTGTTGCACATTGTGCAACAGGACCAAGGGTTCCCCTGGCGCGGTAGGATCGATGGCCAAGTCGCTGAGGCTGGACAGCACCAGATCCCCATTCGGGGACAGCATCAGCGTGTAGCGGAACAACCCCCACGGCCCGCGGATATCGCGCGCGGGGGCCAAAAAGCTGACGCCATTGGCCGAACCGAAGAAGTCCGCGTATGTCGGAATTTTGTCATACCGTGTCGCCGGATAGGCCCGCTCGACCCTGGAACGTAACAGCAGCTGCGCACCCGAAATCGTCTCGCCCCGCGCGTTGGCGATATCGACGCTCTCCCACACGCGGCGGCCGGTGCTGATGCCCTGAAACATCATAACGCTCACCATTGCCAGAATGATGAGGCTCGCGAGCAATTCGATCAGCGTGTAACCGGCTTCGCGCGACTGCATGGCTCAAGTCGTCTTCACAAGGGTCAGCGTCGTCAGATTGGCGAGCGGTCTGCGGTAGGCGTCACCTACCATCACTTGCACCGTGCACAGAACACCGACGACGTTCGGCGGCGCCCCAAATCCCGGTTGCTGCTGTTGTTGCGCAGGACCGTATGGCGTTATGTCCACGCGCCAATAGAAATCGCCCTGACTGCCCTCCGTTGTGCCGACGGCGACCGGGATGATGGGCCCAACTGCAGCCAGTTCCGACTGCGCGATCATGAACGCGACACGACGCTGCTCGATCATGTGGTTGTGCGCGGCGCTCTCGCGGATCGCGGTGAACATGCCCGCAAGCGTCCCGGCGACGATCGCAGCGCCGACCATCGCCTCGACAAGCGCCGATCCGGACTCGCGCCGTTTCATTGACCGTCCACCGTCACGCCACCGGTTACCGGGTCCACCGACAGTGTGTGACTACGGCGCTCGGATGACATCACCATGGAAGGTGCATCCACCGAACCGTCGGGATAGACGACGAATGGCCGCGACATGGTGAGTGTGATTCCGGCGGGAAGGAACCGCGATCCGCCAATCCAGTCATATTCGCGGCCATGATCGGTTGCTTCCATATCGACACTCTTGCCGGTGCGCAGAGCCGTCGCCCGCGCCACCCGCAAATCGGCCTGCAGCAGCCGTACATTCTGCTGCAGCGATAGCGCGTCGAGCGAGCGTTCCATGTTCGCCGCGACAATGGTCGAGATCATCGCCGTGATCGCGACCACGACGAGCATTTCGAGCAGCGTGAAACCGTTGCTACCAGCTCCCGACATCCTGTGCCTCGCCAGTCCCCCCCGGCGCCTTGTCGCTTCCGAGCGAATAGACATCGACTTCGCCGTGCTGACCCGGAATTTGATAGAGATACGGATTGCCCCAGGGATCCTGGAGCGCACTTTCCTTTTTGAGATAGGGGCCGTTCCAATTCGGTGCGCTTGGCGTCGGGTTGACGAGCGCAACCAGACCTTCCTGCTGCGTGGGATAGCGGCCGACATCGACGCGGAACAGTTCGAGCCCTTGCATAACGTACTGGATTTGGACCTTCGCGGTCTGAGTACGCGAGGTGCCCAAATAGCGGATGACCTGCGGCGCAATGATCGCCGCCAACATGCCCATGATCGCGAGCACGACGAGAAGTTCGAGAAGCGTGAAGCCGCTTTCTCTGCGGCGCTGACGGAAGTTGCACATGGTCATGGTCCTATCGCGATGTCGTTGAAGCCCAGAATTGCAGACATGATGGAAGCGATCACGGTTGCGACGATGGCGCCCATTGCGACCGTGATTGCGGGGGTAAGTACCGCAATGATGCGCTGGATGGAATTGCGGACTTCGCGGTCCAGAACATCAGCCAGACGGCCAAGCATCAAGCCCAGTTGCGCCGTCTCCTCACCCGTGCGCAGGAAGCTCAACGCCATCGGCGGAAACAGACCAGTCGCGGCGAGCGGGCTCGAAAGTCCACCGCCCTGACGCAAGCCCAGCGATACTTTGTTGACGGCTTCCGACATGTGCATGTTTGCGATTGACCGCTGCGCGATGGCGAGTGCAGATGCCAGCGGTACACCGCCATCCAAAAGGCTGCCCAGCGTGCGCGCAAAGCGGGCGGTTTCGGCATTGCGGATCACATGCCCGACAACAGGCATGTTCAACAGTTGTCGATCGATGACGCGCTTTACGGAGGGCTGTCTGGCCCAGCGCAGCAGAAGAAAGACGGCAATGGCCGCCAGGCCAGCCCCGACGAGGCCGTAATCCTTCACTCCGTGGCTCGCGGCCATGACGACCTGCGTCATGAAGGGAAGCTTGGCACCGGCGTCAGAGAACAGGTTCTCAAACTGTGGCACCACAAACAGCAGCATCATCAGGATGACGCTCGTGGCGATTACGATCAGCATGATCGGATAGACCATGGACGATACGATGGTCTGGCGGAGTGTTTCAGCGCGCTCCATAGTCTCAGCGAGGCGGCCAAGGCTCTCGTCGAGCTTACCGCTTGCCTCGCCGGCTTCCGCCATTGCCGACGCCATGGGAGAGAACGCACCGCCGCTGTCCTGCATCGCACGGGCGAGCGAAGCGCCCTGGCGCACACGGTCGCGCAGTTTGGCAAACGTTGCCTTTACGGCAGGGCGCGTCAGATTTTCGACGCACACGCCAAGCGCTCGATCCAAAGGCAATCCGGCATTCAGAAGAACCGCTAGCTCGCTTACGGCATTGACGATGCCACGCCGCGTTTGGGTATTTAGACGCAGTTTCGGTTCCGCCGAAGCCTTGGATGACGCCTCGACGGTCTCGATCGGCATAAGACCAAGACGTTTCACGCGTTCGATGGCATCGGCGCGTGAACTTCCCTCAAGCATGCCGGTTCGCAACTGACCCGCTGGCGTCGCCGCGCGATATTTGAACGTCGCCATCCTTTAGACTTCCCGCGTCGCCCGAAGGACTTCTTCGATGGTGGTGAGCCCCTTTTGCGACTTCAGAAGTCCATCGGCCAGCATCGTGCGCATACCGTGATTGACGGCGGAGCGTTGAACTTCGCGCGCTTCGCCACGCGACAGGATCAGTTGCGCGATCTCTTCATCGACCGGCAGCAATTCCATGACGGAAAGACGCCCGCGGAAACCGGTGTGACCGCACGCTTCGCAGCCTTTCGGTTTGTAGAGCTGCTTTACGCTGCTCGTATCGGTTCCCGGCAACAGACCTTGCAAGAATGCCTGCGTCGGCTGGTAGGCTTCGCGGCATTTGGGACACAGGCGGCGAACCAGACGCTGGGCGAGAACCGCGTTCAGCGTCGACGTAATCAGGAACGGCTCCACGCGCATGTCGATCAGACGCGTCACCGATGCCGCGGCGCTGTTGGTATGCAACGTCGAGAGAATGGTGTGGCCTGTAAGCGCGGACTGGATGGCGACCTCGGCAGTTTCCAGATCGCGGATTTCGCCGACCATCATCACGTCGGGGTCCTGGCGCAGGAAGGAACGCAACGCGGCCGCGAAGGTCAGTCCGATCTGTGGCTTCACCTGCGTCTGGTTGATTCCGGCAAGGCGATATTCGATCGGATCTTCGATGGTGAGAATCTTGCGGTCGGGCGAATTGATTGCGGCAAGCGATGCGTAGAGCGTTGTGGTCTTACCGCTGCCAGTTGGTCCCGTCACAAGCACGATGCCGTGCGGCTGTTTGAGAACGTGCAGGAATTGTTCGAGTACGTCGTCCTCGAAACCAAGCGTCTTGAAATCGAGCGACAGGCTGGAGCGGTCCAGAATACGCATCACCACACTCTCGCCGTGGATCGTGGGCGAGGTCGCGATACGGAGATCGATCTCGTGGCCGCGTACCGCGACACGCAGGCGTCCGTCCTGCGGCAGACGGCGTTCGGCAATATCGAGCGACGCCATGACTTTGATGCGCGACACCAGCGGAAGCTTCATTTGCGCCGGCAATGTCTCGACGTCGATCAGAGCGCCATCGACGCGATAGCGGACGCGGACGCAGTCCTCCGCCGGCTCGATATGGATGTCGGAGGCGCGCGCTTCCGACGCGCGCGCAATAAGATTGTTCACCGTGCGCACGACCGGCGCATCGCTCGCCAAGTCTTTCAGTCGCTCGACATCGGACTCATCGACGGTTTCATCGTCGGATTGGGCCTGCGCAGCCGCGCCGTAAAGCCGATCAAGCGCCATCTCGACATCGTTCGCCTTCGCAACAATGGGGCGGACTTTCCTGTCCAAAGCAAAAGAAAGAGCCTGCAGAGGATAGGGATCGAGGGGGTTGATCAGCGCCACATCGACGGCTTCGTCGGTCGCCGAGATCGGAACTGCCTTTACGTCGCGCAGGAACCGCGGGGAAAGCGCATCGCCCAGAACCGGCTCGGCCGGAAAATCGCCCGTAGAGGCGATGGGGAGCCCGGTCTCGTCGGAAATGGCCGTGGCAAGGACCTGTTCCGCAATCATGCCAAGCCGGGTCATCACCGAATCGAGACGTTCGCCGGTTTCGACCTGAACCAGTCGCGCGCGCGACAAGGTCTCAGGGGAAACAAGTCCACGATCCAGAACGAGCTGCTCCAGCTTCATGCGGTAAGGTTTCTTCTCAAGGGGTTCCCAAGGGCTTAGCCTATGACGCGGCGCAAAAAAACACCACGTTCGAGGAATGAGCCGGAACCACGCAGGATTGCAATTCCGCAACGAAATATAGCATCGGAGGCTGCGCAAAATTATTAATGGCGGGCAATGTGTCGCGAATTTTCCGCCGCATACGGACCTTTCGAATACATGCAAGGGGCTTTATGACCGTCGCGCAACCTCCACCAAAGCAACCATCGGGCAGCGAACAATGAACTTACGGACATATTCTGCCATTAAATTTTCGTCAAAGCCGTCTGCCGATCAAAAACTGAAGACACGCGCAGCGATCCACGAAGTTCGCGATACGCAGGTTTGAACGGCAGTGCGCTAAGACTAGCCCAGCGTCCACCATCCTACCGATCAACTTGTTTTCCGGAGCTTCGATATGCGCAATTCGATCGTCGGCGGCGCCCTTGCGTTGCTTTTGATCGGAGCGCTTTTCGCGGCCGTACATTTTGGCGGCCGTCAAACCCGACAAGTCTACGGCGAATACGCGCCTGACCCTTCCCGACAGGCAGCCCAGATCAAAGAGAATTTTCAGGGCGAACGCCGTATCGGCGATTGGAAATTGAATTGCGGACCAGCACAAGATTTGCCGAAAACACCCCGCGTGGGCGGCCGACCTGCCAGAAATCCGAATGAAGCTTCTCAGAAGAGCGCGCAGCCGTCATCCGAATGGAAAATTCCGCGATGCCGCGTCTACCGCGAGCCCGACAGTTCCCGCGATAAAGATAGCGATGTTCGCGTTACATTCCGTCAGGTCGGCTTTAAGCGCGTCCTGTCCCTCTTTCTACGCCTTCCGCACAACAAAGTTGAAGTGAATGACAAGGTCACCCTGCGGTTGGATAAGGATGTCATGGTCGTGCCTGTGCACAATTGCGAACCTACATTCTGTCTGGTGATAGCACCGCTCAAGAAAGCCGACGCGTCGCCTCTCATGACCGCGAAGTCGGTGATCCTTTCCTTTACAGCGCGCGATTCGGGCAAACAGGTTACGGCATCTGTGCCGACAGGAGGCCTGGCCGCCGCAATCAACGCCATGTGCCGGATCGATAAATAGGCCTGCGTGCAAAAGTCGCCCGCTGCGTATGCCAGTTTATCAAACTGTCGCAATCTCCGGTTCTAAGCCCGCGAGAGTGCCGTGCCCACCCCGCGTCTCGCGGTTGCAGCAATCGCCTCGCCCGGTGCTTGCCTTGCTTTAGCCATCTGCCCTAACCTGCGTGTAATCCTTCACGTCGCGTGAATCACACGCGGCGAGCATCTACTTGCCGTCAACCGGGCCAATCCGAAAGGGAATTCTCCATGCGTTCCAGCCGTTTCACTGTACTCACCGCGATTGCGACAGCACTGCTGTCGACAAGCGCGCTCGCCATGCATCACCAAACGCCCGCGCCAAAAAATCCGGGCACCTGGCGCTACGATCCGTCCAAGCCTGTCTATCACGCGCCAAAAGGTATCCAGTCCGGCACCTGGAGCGGGCTTACGAACACATTTCCCGGCACCGGTGACACAGCTTTGCTGCTGACGGACGGTACCGTGATGATGCACGATCTGTGCACGGCCAATTGGTACCGGCTCACGCCTGACAACACGGGCAGCTACCAGAACGGCACCTGGTCGAAAATGGGCGCGATGCCGTCCGGCTACACCCCCCTGTATTTCGGATCGCAAGTCCTGCCCGACGGCAAGCACGTCACGGTCGAAGGCGGCGAATATTTGAATTGCAATGCGGTCTGGACCAACAAAGGCGCGATATACGATAGATCGACGGACACGTGGACCAGCGTCACTCCTCCGTCTGGCTGGAGCCAAATCGGTGACGCACAGAGCGTCGTACGGACGGACGGCCTCCTCATGCAGGCCGATTGCTGCACCACACACAGTGCAATCGCGACGATCAGCGGATCGAACGTGACATGGAGCGATACTGGCGGCACTGGAAAAGCCGACGAGAATGACGAGGAAGGCTGGACGCAGCTTCCCGATGGCACGATCATCGCTGTCGATGCCAATCGCGATCTGGGTACTAACAACGATTACGAGATTTATTCCGAGGTCAGCGGTTCCTGGACATCGCCCGGCAAGATCGGATTCTCGTGCACAGATCCCAGCACACATGAAATCGGCCCGATGCCGCTGCTGCCGAACGGATTGGTGTTTCAGCTCTGCGGCACCACCCACACGGGCGTCTACGACCCTCTGACCACCAAATGGACCCAAGGTCCGGATATGCCTAATATCGGCGGCGCATTGTCCGTCGGCGACGGCCCGGCAGCGGTGCTTCCTGATGGCAATGTTCTCGTGGCCGCCAGCCCCGGCGTGTTCGCAAATCCCACGCACTTCCTCGAAGTGAGCGTGAAGAGCGCCAAAAAGGTCAAGATCGTCCAGGTCGATGAACCCGCCAGTGCCGCGAACCAGTCCTCCTGGGAAAGCCGCATGCTGGTTCTTCCGACCGGTCAGGTTTTGTGGAGCAGCGATGTGGGCGACGTGGAAATCTACACGCCCGTGGGCAAGCCAGCGAAGCAGGCCATTCCGACGATCAGCTCGGTAAGCAAGACGCTCACGCATGGCAGCACCAATAACGCCATCAGCGGTGTAGGCTTCAACGGCGTTAGCTACGGCGGATATTATGGCGATGACGTGCAGGTGTCGTCGAACTATCCGATCGTGCGCATCACCAACAACGGCTCCGGCCATGTCTGCTTCGGCAGCTCGCACGATTATGCGACCGGCATTTCCGACGGATCCGTGACCAACGCGCAATTCGACATCCCGGCCTCATGCGAAACGGGCAAGAGCAAGCTCGTCGTCGTCGTCAACGGCGTTGCGTCCAAGGCAGCCAAAGTGACGCTTAACTAGTTCGTAAAATCATCCAAGCGACGCGGGCCGGAGGAAACTCCGGCCCGTTTCTTTTTTTGCCAGGACTGACGACTATTCTCCGCGTTTGGACGCGAGCCAACGATCGACTTCCGGCAGACGCTTCGCGCGAATATCGGCGTTGAAGCCTATAGCGCTCGTGGCTTTCAGCGTATCGCCACGCGCTGTCGCCGGAATATGGGTATTGGCATATGCGTTCAGCTTCGCGATCATTTTCGGGTCGTTCGAGCTTGTTGCAACGCGCGGAGCGAACTGGTTCTGACTATTGCCCTCCAGCCAGGACATCACAAGCTGCTGGTGCGTATTCACGAAATCGAATGCCATGTCCGGATGGAGAATACCGACGGCGTGGACGATTGAAGGCCGCGTCGTAATTGCCGCTTCGTTGCCAAGCGTGAGCGCAAGAGCCCTGGCGGCCAGCGAGTTGTCGCGGGCCGTTCCGAGACGGGCGTACAACTCTTCCTTGATCACGGCCGATTGCCCGTTCTTCGCCAGCGTATGCAGTTGCTCCCAGATTGCAGCATCGGCGTGAAGTGCCACGATCCCGAGCATGCTGCGGCGCGTGTCCGGCGCTATGTGAGATGGATCCTTGAGATACGCGGCAAAGCGCTTGCGCGATTCGGCGATCACACCGGGATCGTCAAATTGGCTGAGCGCATCGAGCAGCGCTTCGCGCAACGGCGCTGTGTTGTCGCTCTCCCCCGGCTTTGCATCCCAACCGACCTTGGCGAAAAGGGGCTCCAGCAAAGTCCTGCCAAACGACCGGAACGCCGGTTGACCGGGCAATCCCTCGTAGAGCGCGTCTATTCCCTGAAGTCTCGCCGCCACCGCCGCCTGGACCTTCGGATCCATCGTCGATTTCGTTCGTTCCGCGAGAGACATGAACGCCGTCAAAGGCGCGTAGCCGGAATAACCGAGCGCTCTTGTATCGTTGAGGAGGCCAAACTGGTTTTCGGGCGACAAACCATCGAAACGGCTCGCCAACGGCGCGAGCAGCGCCGGATCGTAGACCGTTCGGAAGTACCCGGCCTGTCCATCGTTCACCACCAAGCCAGGCTTTGCTGCGATCTGGACTGGCGCGCCGCTGGCTACGACGCCGCGCCACGGCGCCCTGTCGCCCGGCGATTGTGCGAGAGCGGGAACGTGCCAAATGAGCTGTGTCTTCGCCGTCGAATCCATCGCAAAGCGTTCCTGCGTCAGTCGAGCGCCGCCGGCCACCGGGGTCACGCGAATGAGCGGCAAGCCCGGTTGCAGCGTGAAGTCATGGGCGATCTGCGTGACCGGGCGCGGCGATGTCTTGTCGAGTTCTCGCCAGAGATCGTCGGTGACTGTGTTTCCATAGGCATGAGCCTTGATGTAGTTGCGCACACCCGCCCGGAAATTATCGGCGCCGACGTAGTTCTCCAGCATGCGGATGACGGCCTGTCCCTTGGAGTAAGTAATTGTGTCGAACGCCTGATTGGCCTGAAGCACATCCAGAATCGGCGTTACGATCGGATGCGTGCCCGCGCGCGCATCGACGCGCATCGCCCCTTCCTTGGCGTCTATGGAGTCCATCCACATATGCCATTCCGGATGGAAATGATCGGTTGCCTTTAGCTCCATCCACGAGGCGAAACCTTCGTTGAGCCAGAGATCGTCCCACCAATCCATGGTGACGAGATCGCCGAACCACTGATGCGCCATCTCATGCGCGACGACGGTGTAGATGTTGCGTTTGTCGGTTTCGGTCGAAGTCTTGGAATCGATCTCGAGATCGCGTTCAAAATAGAAGATTGCGCCCCAATTCTCCATCGCGCCGAAGAACTGGCTAGAACCTGGGCCACCGATCAGATCGAGTTTGGGAAGCGGGTATTTCACGCCGAAATAGTCTTCGTAGTAGGGAAGTATTTTCGACGCGGCGTCCAACGCATAGCTAGCCTTATCAGCATCGCCTCGCTTAACGACAACTCCGATATCGACGCCGTTCACTTTGCGCGACACACGCTCGAAATCGCCGAGGCCGAAGAACAACAGATAGGACGACATCTTCGGCGACTTCGCGAAATGGATGCGCTTCAGACCGCCCGCGAGAGAATCCGTTGTGACGATCGGCGTATTGGCGATCGCCATCTCATTTGCCGGAACGGTCGCGGTCAGCGTGAATGTCGCCTTTTTGTTGGGCTCGTCCCAGGAGGGCACGAACCTGCGCGCATCGGAATTCTCGAACTGCGTGAACAGCGCGCGGGCTTTGCCTTTCGGCGTGTCGTAGTCGAGCGCGAACAACCCCGCCGCTTGCTCATAAATCTTTCCCTTGTAGTCGATGCTCAGCACATGTTGTCCTGCCGCGATCTGGGACGGAAACGTGAGCGTGGCAGTTTGCTGCTTTTCATCGAACGCGATCTTCGGCGCGCCGGTCACGCCTGAGAGGCTGACACGGCTGAACGTCATATCTGCTGCGTTCAGCGTGACGGTTTTCGCCGGCTGCCTGACCGCCACATCGATCTTGACAGTCCCGGTGAAGGTCAAGTGCGTGGCGTCGGCTACGATCGCTATGTCGTAGTTCGAGGGAACGACGTTCGACGGCAGGACGATCCGGTTTGCGGCGAACGCACTCGTCGCGGAGAGGAGCAGAACGGATGCGGCGGTCAGGGACTTCATGCGATTTCCTCGTAGAACGCGAGATGGGAGCGAAGCAGTTAAAGCTATACGATGGGTCTTCACGTGGGAATCGCCAAACCGTATCAAGACATGCCCGTTCAAAAGACCGTCATTGGCGCACGGACACATATCCATGCCGTGAGGCGTCTATGGTACGAGAACGGCTGTCCGCCACGGTTTCCGGCACCTCTGACAAAGGCGCGGTATCCTGAGCATGCGCGTAGTCCATTCCGTATCCGAGCGGGAAGAGCGGAGTTTTCGCAGCGTTCGGCCTCACAGGATTGCCTGGCCAGGAAAAGGAGAGGCGGCCGCGAAAGTCAAACGCCACTGCTCCGTCCGGTCTGCGTAGCAGCATGTCGGCGATGCCGGCACCCTCCGAACCCGGCAGCCACGCGGCCACGAATGCGTTCGAGGCATTTATCTCTCGCGTCACATACATGGGGCGGCCGGAGAGAAACACCGACACGACCGGTATTCCTCGTGCCCGCAGCCTGCGGATCAGATGCAGATTGTCCGATGGAAAAGAGAGATCGCTCCGGTCGCCCGCAGTTTCGGCATAGGGATTCTCGCCGAACACGACAACCGCCACGTCGGGTTTTTCGGCAAAGCTTCCGTCTGAACTGAATGTCGCGGCACCTCCGGCAGCGACGATCTGGTCCTGGAGTCCCTCGAAGATTGTCTGCCCGTGGGGGAAATCTGTTCGCGAATTGCCTGTACCCTGCCAGGAAATCGTCCAGCCGCCACACTGCTTCCCGAGATCGTTTGCGCCATCTCCAGCTACAAGTATGTGCAGTTTCGGGTTCAACGGCAGGATGGCGTTATCGTTCTTCAGCAGCACAAGAGATTCCCGCACGGCCTGCCGCGCGACCGCGCGATGCTCGGGCGCACCCAGCAACTCCCATCTTCCCGCATAAGGTCTTGTCGATGGCGGGCCAGCACTCAGGACGCCGGCGCGAAGCTTGACACGCAGAACGCGCGATACAGCCTCGTCTAACCGCGCCATCGGGATTTCGCCAGAACCTACCTGCTCGAGCATGTGCGTATAGAGGCCACGCCACGTGTCGGGCGCCATAATCACGTCCACGCCCGCGTTGAAGACCGGCGCGCAGTTCGTGCCCGTGCACCCTGGAACCTCAAGGTGCCCGTTCCAATCTCCGACAACCAGTCCATCGAAACCGAGGCGCCCCACCAGAACATCGCTCAGCAGCGCCTTGTTGCCGTGCATTTTGTAGCCATGCCAGCTCGAATAGGACGCCATCACGGATTGAACGCCTGCAGCGATAGCGGCGCGATAGGGCGCCGCAAACACATCGCGCAACTCCTCTTCCGGCGCAGTGTTGTCGCCACGGTCCCGGCCCTCATCCGTCCCGCCGTCGCCAAGAAAATGTTTGGCCGTCGCGATCATATGGCCACCACGCAGAAAATCAGCATCGCCGGGCTTGCCTTGAAGCCCCTCAATCAATGCGGCCGCAGCCTCGCTGACGATCGCTGGATCTTCGGAATAACTTTCATAACTTCGGCCCCAGCGCACGTCGCGCACCACGGCAACGGTCGGCGCGAAGGTCCAGTCGGCGCCTGTGACGCGCGTTTCGATGGCGGTAACTTTACCGATTTCGCGCATCAGATTCGGATCGCACGCAGCTCCCAGACCGATGTTGTGCGGAAAAATCGTGGCGCCAATGATGTTCGAATTGCCGTGTACGGAATCGGTGCCCCACAGGATCGGTATCCGCGGACGGTCTGGCGATGCCGGCAGCGATGCATAGAAATACTCGTCCGCCGCCTTCAACCATTCCGGCGCGAGTGCGCGATCGTTGCGGCGCGGCCCGGAATCGCCACCGTTCAGGATCGAGCCGAGATGATATTTGCGCACATCATCCGGAGTGATGGAGGCGATATCGGCCTGAATGGTCTGGCCCACCTTCTCTTCAACCGTCATGCGCGAAAGCAGGCGGGCAATTTCCGCCTCGATGGCGGGATCGCGCGCCATGCCG
Source organism: uncultured Rhizobium sp. (assembly GCA_964498625.1). Lineage (GTDB taxonomy): Bacteria > Pseudomonadota > Alphaproteobacteria > Micropepsales > Micropepsaceae > Rhizomicrobium. The sequence continues at coordinate 8,862 of CAZCJI010000006.1, read as the reverse complement.
CTTTGCCCCTTCGGCCACGCATCCGGATGGATCACGCCGGGCTCCAGATTCAGGTGGACTGGTTGCGGTTGCGCTTCCATCTTTGTTTCTCGCGCTTCTTTGTCCTGCAACAGCGAACAAGCGCCAAGCGTGACCGCGCCGACTGCCATCAAGAGCGCTCTTTTGAAGAGCATGCTCTAACCGCCCACCAGAGAGCGGGCCAAAGCCGCCGCGCCCATCAGACCGGCATTGTCGTTGACAATCAGCCGCGTAGGAATGGATTTCATGTAGGTCTCAAATCGTCCCTTGGCTTCGAACCGGATGCGAAATTCGCTGTGCTCAAAAAAATCCGAAATTGCCGGAAGAATTCCGCCAGCGAGCATCACACCATCGCGTGCCCCCAGGGTCAGTGCGACATCGCCCGCCGCCGAGCCCAGGATTGCGCAGAACCGCGACAGCACCCTGCCGCACAAGGAATTCGAATTCGCGAGTGCTTCCGCCGTGATATCGTGCGGATCAAGCCGTTGCGACGGCGCGCCTTCGATAACCGACAGCGCCTCGTGCAGATTGACAAGACCTGGGCCTGAAAGGACGCGTTCGTTGGAAACGTGGCCAAGCTTCTTGCGCAGAAATTTCAGTATCTCAATTTCGATATTGTCGGCCGGTGCGAAGTCGGCATGTCCGCCTTCGGTCACGAGCGGGATCATCTCATGCTGCTCGCGGACGTGACCGCCAACGCCGAGACCAGTACCGGGGCCGACAATGGCGACTGTCTGCCGGTCGCCATACTTCAAGTCGATACGAGGTCCGATATCGCGCAGGTCGTCTTTAGCCAAAGCAGGTATCGCCCGCGCAATCGCCTCATAATCATTGATAAGGCGAACCTGTGCTATGCCCAGCGCCCCGCCCACCGTCTCGCCCGAAAAATTCCAGCCGAGATTGGTCATGCTGATGGCGTTATCGCGAACCGGGCCAGCAACGGAAAAAACGGCGAGCGTTGGCGGCGCCCTCCGCCCTTGATCCGCCAGATAAGTTTTGGCTGCGTCTTCGATGTTGCGAAAATTTTTGGAACCGTATTTGTGAATCGTTTGAAGAACGATGCCCGCTTCATCTTCAAGATCGATCAGCGCGAAGCGGATGTTTGTTCCGCCGGCGTCCGCGACCAGAGCGTGTCTGTTCATGGCATCCGCATAGCGCAAGATCGAAACCGCCGCTAGGACGTTGCGACCGCGGCCTCAAATTTGTAAGCGCCGTTCAGCCAGCGAACGACTTCCCGCGCCGCGGGATGGTCGATCTCGCCATAGCGTTTGCACAACCGGTCCGCTGTGCCTTCGAGCCGATCCACCCCGGTATCGTTCAGAAGCAGAATGTCATCCCGCAGCATTCGCGCCAGTCTGGGCCCCACAACTTTCGCCGCAGCAGCGTCGAATGCTGCTCCATATTCGTAGGCGTCGCCCTTGGCATAACTTTCCGCAAGCGACAACGCGGGTATGCGCGACAACACCGGCTGCGATGCCGGATTGATGGCATGGGCAGAGATGTGGTGAGCCATCGCCGCCGGCCTTCCCGTGAAAGCGCGTAGATGCAGATATTGCGACATGCGTTTGCCGTCGTTGACGGGGTAGTTGTCCCACAAAACAGGTTTGCGCCCGAGGAGGCCACAAATTCTTTCCAGATGCCCTGGCGTGAATGCTTGCGCGCAAACCTCCTCGCCGGTCCAGAAGATGTCGATGCTGGGATCGAGCCTCGCGCCGAATTCCTCCAGATAATTCGAAGGCCGCCGCCCGAAAATGCGATCCAGAACAGGATCGTCAGAATAGTATGTCGGACAGACAATCAATCGCTTCACGCTCATACGCTCGGCAGCCCAATGGGCGATATCCGCCTGCTTTTCCGCAAGCCCGGAAACATCGCCTTTCATATCGTCGAACAGGATCGCCAGATCGTCGATACCGATGGCAGCAAAATTGTTGAGCCTGCGTGCCAGCGCGGCGCGAGCGCCGCGATCAAAATCACGATAGATTTCAAACGGGCTGAGGCCGATACCAAAGCGCACGCCAAACTCACGGCAGTGCGCTGCGAACATCTGCAAATGTTCCGTGTCTTCGCGCGAGTGCTCTTCCTGCCAGCGTTCGCGTAGGAAAGCATCGGCTTTGGGCGCATAGATGTAGAAGCGATAGCCATGTGGCGCCAGAAACGTGACAGTCTCGGCACGTGCGGCCCACGACCACGGCTTGCCATAGAAGCCTTCGATGATGCCCAGTGCGACCTGCATGCTTCCTCTATAGGGAAAAGTGCCACGGTATCGAATCGAGTCGTGTTCTATTCTTGGGGATGATGTCTAACAATCTCACGTGCAATCTATACTAAGTTGATTGTACCGAAGCACCCTTAACCAAAGATGTTCTGGTTTTAGATAACGCTGTACACGGGCACTGGGCGAACAGGACTAGACCTTCCATGAACAACACAGCGGGATACTGGGCGGTCGCGAAGCTGTACAACGCGCTGATGACCGGCCTCGTGCTGACATTGGTGAGCCGAAAGGGCGCCGCTGCCGCGACAAAGTTCGTATTCGGGCATTTTCGCCGCCAGCATTTGGAGAAGTTTCTTCCGGGCCTGGAAAAGCTCAGCCTGACTGCGCTGCCAGATGCCATCGCCTGCGCGCAATACCATTACTTTTCCAACGCCCTCGGCGGCGTAAAAACGGAATACATGGCTGAGTCTGATCGCAAAGCCTGGGTGCGCTATCCGCCACCGCGCTGGATCTGGCAGGGCACGGCGATCTGCGCGATTCCCCACGAAGTCAACGAAGCGATGCTGCATGGCTGGCACGGTCACAACGGAGTGACTCTCAACAATCCGCGACTGGGTTTTGTTTGCACGGGACAGACGGTGGAAGGCGACCCGGGCCTCGAGGGCTACTATTTCGAATACGATTACGAGATCGGGCCGGAGCAGCGCGTTCGCTTTGCACCGGACGAGCGTATGCCGAAATTCGATCCGGCAAAAACGCCGAAACTCGATACCGCCGATTGGCCGGAAGAACGATTACGCAAGGTCGAGCGCTCCTACGCAATGGAATATGTGCGCTCTCTTCTGCCAACCATGCAAGAATTGTTCGGCGCCGAGGAGGGCTCCGCGCTTGTCGCGCGAACGGCGCGGTTGATCGGCCTGCAATTCTTCGAAGAGACGTTCATGATGACCGGCGCGGAGTCGTTCGCCGTATATCTTGAAGGGATCCAGCGCGCGCAAGGCGAACGGGTGGCGCGCGACGGCGACGCGATCATTCAGCAGGGCTGGCGTCTGATGGAAGGTGTCGTGCTCGCAGACACCGCTTTGGCCTTTCAGGCCTGGAACGCGCTATGGGAAGGCGCCCTTGCCGCACATGATCGCGACAGCACACTCTTGACCGAACGCAGCGGCGATACGGTCAGCTGGCGCGTAACCTGAACGGCAGAAGTTTCTCGTAGTGCGGCCGCGCGGCGTCTGCGATCCGCTGCAGATGCGATGGCAAGTCCTCGTAGCGCGATGGCGCACGAGGTGATGCGAAACCGGTCGACCTCTCGACCGAGCCGTACCAGATCGGCGCCCACACGCCATCAGTGTCGCGGCGTCCGGCGGGCCACGCAAGCATCGCGTTATTGAATGGGATTTCCAGCGCCGAACAAAGCACACTGAGTATCTCGCGTGGATCGGCGAGCACATCTTCGCCATGTACTACCGGCGGCGCATGTCCAAGGCGTTGCGCCTCCCGATCGAACAACTCGGTTTGGCTCACAAAACCGATATCGTCGAGCGTGATGTCCTCGCGCTTCTGGACATAGGAAGCGAGCACGTCTTCCGGCGCGCGGATCAGGAAAGCGTTTCGCATACGGGCGATCCAGTCTTGCGGGAAACTCGCCACCATATGGTGGGTCATGTGCTTTTGATACCAGATTGGCCGGTGGCCGGGCACCGGACCCAGGACCTGTTCGACCACGGCATCCGGATTCATCGGTTGCGACGCCATCGACTCTTCGCGCATTGGATGATCGATGCCAGTGGCTTTAAGAAACGCGGCATAGAACGGCTCGTCGATCACCGCAGTATCGGGACGATTCCCGAACGAACGCATCATAGCGGTTGAAATGTTGCGCGGTCCCGACCACATCGCGATCCGTACCGGCTCGCTCATCGCGCTGCGTCCACATCCTTGAGCTGGGCGTAGAGGGTGCGCAGCCGCGTCGTCACGGGGCCGGGAAGTGTCTGTGGCATGGTGTAGCCGTCGATTTCGCGCACCGGCGTGATTCCACCGAAGGTACCGGTGACGAACGCCTCGTCCGATGCGTGAATGTCGTCGAGCGTGAAGTTCGCGATCTTGAGCGGGATGCCGTTGTCGCGCGCAAGCGCGATGACATTGGCGCGTGTGACACCGTTGAAGCAGAACTCTCCCGTCGAGGTTCTCAGCACACCATTCTTCACTGTGAAGAAATTCGTCGCGTTGCAGCTCGACACGAAACTGTCGGGATCGAGCATCAGGGCCTCATCCGCGCCTTTATCCATCACATCGAGAAACGCGCGGATCAGCGACAGGCGGCTATGCGAATTGAGCCGCATGTCGAACATTTCCTTCGGCGTGCAACGGATCGACGATGTCATGAGATTCAGACCGCGCGTGACGATCTCTTCGCTCGGCTCTTTGTGTTCGGCGACAATGACGATGGTGGGCTCGCCCAACGCGTTTCGTGGATCCTGGTTGGGCGCCTTTTTCGGTCCGCGAGTCACCATCAGCCGTATGTGGACGCCGCTCTCCATCGCGTTGGCTTCCACAGTCCGGCGCAGCGCGACCGCCATCTCGTTGCGTGACAACCCGATATCGAGCGCGATCGCCCTTGCCCCCTCATAGAGCCTGCCCAGATGGGCATCGAGGAACAGCAGCGCACCCCTGTGCAGGCGTAACCCTTCCCAAACGCCGTCGCCGAGCACAAACCCGGCGTCGAAGACGGAAACCTTCGCTTCATTGCGTGGAATCAGGTTTCCGTTTAGGTAGATCAGAACCTTTTCATTGCGGGGATCGGGTGCAAAATCCTGACTTCCGGGCATTTTTCACCTGGGGTATGGCCTAAATACGATCCTGACATATACGCCAAAATCTGCGCCGGAAGACGCCTGCCCCGTTGCGAGGGACCAGGCTTTTTGCGCATGATAGGAGTTAACGTAGCTGCCCGTTGCCGGAATGGGTGGGTGCGGTTGTGAGAAATTGTCCGGCGGGCGCGGCATCGGCAGATATGGCGAATTTCGACAACGGTTCGGGTCCTCTCGCGAGAGCTTCCGCGAAAGGCACAGTAAAGTGGTTCAACGCAACGAAAGGTTTTGGCTTTGTGACCATGGAGGACGGCACCGATGCCTTCTGCCATGCATCGGCGCTTCAATCGCTGGGCACGCCAAGCCTTCTTCAAGGATCCACCATCATCTGCGATCTGCAGAACTCGCAGCGCGGTCTTCAGGTGGTGACGGTCCACAGCATCGACACCAGCACGGCGGAAGCCCCGGCGGCACGTAAGCCTCGCAGGGATTTTGGCGATGACGGCGGCTTCGGCGGCGGAGATCGTTTCGGTGGCGGCGGTCGCGGAGGACATCGCAGTGGTGACCGCTTCGGTGGGGGCGATCGTTTCGGCGGCGGGGATCGCTTTGGCGGTGGCGACCGGTTTGGCGGCGGGGATCGGTTCGGCGGGGGTGGTTATCGCGACCGCGACTCCGGTCCCAGCGGGCCGATGGTCGAGGGCAAGGTTAAATTCTTCAACGACCAGAAGGGCTTTGGCTTTGTCATGCCCGATGGCGGTGGCGGCGATGTCTATTGCCATGCCAGCGCGCTCCGCCGGTCGGGGGTCCAAGTGTTGGAACCTGAGCAGCGCATCCGCTTCTCGACGCGCCAAGGCAACAAGGGCGTGGAGGTCGATCGGGTCGAACTCCTCTGATTGAACCGGACGAGCGGGCGGTACTCTCTCCTCGAAATCTGAAGTTCAAATAGAGGTATGAGCCGGGCCGGGTGACCTACCAAATCTGGTGTGCCTCGCTAGTGGGCGTGCTCCGCAGGGCGCGCAGCCGGGGATTGCGTATTCTACACGCCGGCGTGACTTGAATTCTCAATGCTCGAACATATATAGACCCGATCTATATCAGACCAATATAGATAGGGGCGAGGACCGTGGACGTACGCACGATCTGCTTGGGGATTCTCACCCGCGGCGACGCCACGGGCTATGAGATCAAGAACCTTTTCCAGAATGACGGCTATCAGCATTTCGTTGAGGCGAGCTTCGGCTCGATCTATCCGGCGCTGAACCGGCTCTGCGAAGAAGGCCTCGTTTCGGTCCGCGCCGAGGCGCAGGAGAAACGTCCTGACCGTAAGGTCTATTCGGTCACGTCCGCCGGTCGCAACGCGTTCATTGCGTCCCTGCTCAAGCCTTTGCCCGAGGACCGGCACCGTTCCCCGTTCGTGTTCGCGATGCTGTTCAGCGACCTGCTCCCGGCGGGCCGCGTCAGTACCCTGCTGGAAGACTACATCAACCAGACCGAGGCCAAACTGGCGCAGTTGAACGCCGGCAACACCGATCCGAAGAATACTGGGGAAGAGTTTGCGAACGGCTTCGGACGCGCCATCTACGAAGCAGCACTCGATTTTCTGAAGAAACAACGTCCGCGCTTCGAAACGCCCGAAGCCGTCGCCGCCGAATAACGAGAGCACAGAGACATGTTCAAGCGCCTGATGAATGGTATCGACGGTTTCTATGAACGGATCATGCCGGGCTTCTGGCTCGCGCTGAAGCCGCGTTACCAGTGGGCATTCGGCATTCTGGCTCTGGCGGTTATCTGGATCGGTTCAAGTCTCTTCATCCATCCCAAAACCGAGATCAGCACCGAGAGTGCGGATGCGAAGCCCACCTCCGCGGCGACACCGTTGGTGCGCGTAGCAGCGCTGACAGCGACCGACCGCGCGGCGACGGTAACCGTTCGCGGCCGCACCCAGGCGCTGCACGCCGTCGATGTCCGCGCCGAGGTAGACGGCACGGTCAAGGCTATCCATTTCGACAAGGGCCAGAAGGTCAAGACCGGCGACGTGCTCTGCGAAATCGACCTCAACGATCGCGGCGCCAAGGTCGCACAGATGCAGGCGATGGTCGCGCAGACCAGCAAGGAACTCGACGTTGCCAAGGAGCTATATGCCCAGGGGTTCCGTTCCAAGACCCAGCTAGCTCAGGCACAGGCTTCCTATGAAGCAGCCAGGGCCGGTGAGAGCACCATGGGGATCCAGCTTGCCAACACCAGGATCCGCGCGCCGTTCGACGGCTATGTCGACGACCGCTATGTCGATGTCGGCGACTACATGCGCGCCGGCGACAAGTGCGAGATGGTCTATGCGCCGGAGCCGTTTCTTGCGGTCGGCGCCGTCTCCGAACACGAGGTCGGACAAATCAAGATCGGCGATCACGCCAGTGCAACGCTGGTCACCGGCGAGACGGTCAACGGCAAGGTCCGGTTCGTCGCCGACCGCGCCGACGCGACCACGCGCACGTTCCGCGTCGAGGTCGAACTGCCTAACGCCGACAACAAGCTGCGCGACGGCGTCAGCGCCGACATCCACATTCCCGTGAAGCAGGTTGCTTCCGTCCACATCTCGCCGGGCATTCTGGTGCTGAACGATGCCGGCGCGGTCGGCGTGCGCGTGGTGCAGGACGGCGTCGTCAGGTTCCTGCCGATCCAGATCGTCTCCGACGGACCCGATGGCATGTGGATCGCCGGTATTCCGGAGCACGTGGACATCATCACCGTCGGTCAGGAATTCGTGACCGAGGGTGAAAAAGTGAAGGCCGTGGTCGATAAGAGCGGAGTGCCGTCATGACCAGAATTGTCGATTGGGCGGTCAACAACACGCGCGTCGTCATCGCGCTGATCCTGGTCGTGCTCATCGCCGGCGTCTACGCCTTCATCAACATTCCGAAGGAAGCGCAGCCCGACATTCCGATCCCATATCTGATCGTGCAGGTGACCTATCCGGGCATCAGTCCGGAAGACAGCGAACGCCTGCTGGTCAAGCCGCTTGAGACCAGCCTGCGCTCGGTTGAAGGCCTGAAGACGATCACCGCGCGCGCCTATTCCGGCGTCGGCGTGGTCATTCTCGAATTCGACGTGAACTTCAAGAAAGAGAAAGCACTCAACGACGTCCGCGCGAAGGTCGATGAGACGCGCTCGTTGCTGCCTGCCGATGCCGATCCTCCCACGGTCGAGGAAATCAACACGGCGTTGCAGCCGGTCATTTCGGCGGCGCTTTACGGCGACGTGCCGGACCGCACGCTGCTCAAGCTCGCGCGCGAGCTGAAAGACGAAATGAAGGTCATTCCGACCGTGCTCGATGTCGATATTGACGGCGAGCGCAAGGAAATGCTCGAGATCGTCATAGATCCCGCGAAGCTCGAAAGCTTCGGTATCTCCCAGCAGGAGATGTTCAACGCCGTTTCCAACAACAATCGCCTGATCGCGGCCGGTCTGATCGATACCGGTCACGGAAGCTTTGCGGTCAAGGTGCCGGGCGTGATCGAGACGGCGAACGATCTGCTGACGCTGCCCGTCCGTTCGACCGCGAATTCGACCATCACCTTGGGCGATGTGGCGCAGGTCCATCGCACTTTCTACGATCCGACGACCTATGCGCGCGTGAACGGCCAGCCGACGATCTCACTCGATGTTACGAAGCGCATCGGCGCGAACATCATCGCCAACAACGCGGCGGTGAAAGCGGCTGTCGAAAAGGCGCAAAAGTCCTGGCCGGCCGGCGTTCACGTGACCTATCTGTTCGACGAATCCACCGACATCCACGACATGCTCAGCTCGCTGTCGGAT
>CAZCJI010000005.1:0-24147 GCA_964498625.1 uncultured Rhizobium sp. | reverse complement strand
TGTGTCGCGCAGCTGCGCCGCCAGACTGCGTCCCGCGGAGACCGCCGCATCGACATCGCCGCCCTCAAGAGAAAACTGCGCGAGATTGGCTTTCACGACGAGGGTCGTCCGGTCTGCGCCGATCATTTCGCCCAAACGCACGGCATGCTCGCCAGCGATGCCGGCGGCGTCGAAACGTCCGCGAATGGCCTCGATGCAAGACTGCGTGGAATACGCTTTCGCGAGTGTCCGCAGCCACTTCGCGGGCTCGAGCAGACTGAGCGCTTCGAGGATCGCCTGTTCCGCCTCTTCAATCCGGTTGAGGGTCAATAACGTGAATCCCAGAGCCGTCAGCGCACTCCCGAGGTTGGGTTGATTGCCCAGCTCGCGATAGAGCGTCACGGCGCGTGCGATCTCCTCATGTGCCGATCTTATGTCGGTGCTGTGCAGCGATACTTCGCCGAACCAGAGCCCCAATCGCGCTTGCAGCTCCGGCGGCGTGCCGGAATGCAATTTGGTCACCGCCGCGCTGAGCCGTTCCCGTCCTTCGGCGCGCAAGGACAATTCCCGCCACAGCGGCCCGGACGCTCCGGCCAACGCGACGGCAAGATCGCGATCTTCGTTCATCGCCCAGTCGAGCGCGGTGCGAAGATCGTCGAGCACGAGACTATAGCGTTCCGGCCACGCGGTATCGCTCATGGTTTCGAGTTCGCGGTTTGCACGCTCCAGCACATCGAGCACATAACGCGCGTGGCGATGGCGAACGAGATTGCGGTCGCTGGAAGCCGCCAGTTCTTCGAACATGAAAGCACGGGTCGTTTCGAGCAACCGATAGCGCCGCGGCTGCGATCCCGGAACGACCGCGATCATCGATTTGTGAGTCAGGTCGGCGACGTGCTCGAACACCTGCTCTGGGGGAACAACATCGTCGCCGGCCACGGCCTCGGCCGCATCGATGGAGAAACCGCCCGCGAACGCGGCGAGGCGGCAAAGCACCGTCTGTTCGGCGGCGGAAAGCAGACCGAAGCTCCACTCCAACGAGGCATGGAGCGTGGAATGCCGCAGCGGTGTCGTGCTTCGGGCGCGCCGCAAAGCCTTGAACGATCCGTCGAGCCTCTCCTCCAGCATCTCCAGACCCAGCGGGCTCGCCCATGCAGCGGCGATCTCGATGGCTAACGGCAGGCCATCCACACGCCGGCAGATGCGGGCGACAATTGCCAGTTCGTCGTCCGCGAGTTGGAAGTTCGCATCCGCTTCCTTTGCGCGCTCGATGAAGAGATCGAGAGCGGCCACGCCGCGCATGAGAGCGGGCGTCGCTGTCTCCGAGGGCACGGCGAGCGCTGGCAAATCGAAAATCTGCTCTCCGGAACACGAGAGAGGCTCGCGGCTTGTCGCGAGGATTTTCACATCCGGTGCGGCGGCGAGAAGAGCTTCCACAACACCGGCGCAGGCCGCGATCACGTGTTCGCAATTGTCGAGCACGATAAGCATGGATTTTCGCGCGACACGCCGCGACAGCGCATCCAGCGTGCGCGCGTTGGCGCCGATCTGAATCCCAAGCGCGACAGCGATGGCGCCGGCCACCAGTTCGGGGTCGCTCAAAGTGGCTAGTTCCACCAGCCAGACACCGTCGCTGAAATCCGGCGAGGCTTCGCTGGCGGCCTGAAGCGCCAGTCGCGTTTTTCCCACGCCGCCCGGGCCCGTCAGCGTAACGAGACGGCCCGCGGCAAGCAGACTAGACACCAGGCGAAGATGTTCGCTTCTGCCGATCAACCGTGTTGGATTTCCGGCAAGACTGCCGGCTGACAGCGAAGGCAGATTGCCGAGCCTTGGTTTCGTCTGAGGGCGTGGCGGACGCTGCGGCTCGGTTCGCCGCACCGGCAGGACGAAACGATAACCCCGGCCCTGCTTGTTGACGATGCAGTCCTCGCCAAGCGCCTTACGCAATGCATTGACGTGCACGTAGAGTGCGTTGTCGCTCACGGCGGTACGTCCCCAGACGAGCCGCATCAGATCCTCTTTTGGGACCACATCGCCGGCGCGCTCAACCAGCACACACAAAAGGTTGAAATCCGTGATGCCGAGCGGCACCGGCGTTCCGTCCATGCAAAGCGTGCGCTGCATGGAGTCCAGCGTGAACCGGCCAAAGCAATACGGTTCCACTGTGTCTCCCGCCACACGCCCTCCGAGAATATACTCTGTAATTTAAGAGTCTTAATGTGGGCATGAAGGGCCGGTCTGCGTCAATGCTCGCGGGCATTTCTCTGCATCGGCCGCAGGGGGGCGATTGGCCCGAAAGTCTGAACAGGAAGGCTTACCATGTTTTGTCCGTATCGCGCGGTTGTCGCTTGGTTGTTTGCAAAAACCTGAGTTCGTACAGTATCTTGCGTCCAAGTCCGGGTTGTATTCAGAGAGAGGCGGCGGATGGTCCGCATAATACCGACGGCCGTTTTTGCGAAGGGCGCGCGTTTTCCTGGGGAGGCTGATCGACCGGGCTTGGGATTTGGTCAGCATCCCGGTGTGGGTTCCTTTGCATTCGGCATGGCGCCGGAATCGGTTCCGCAACCCGATGAGATCGGGGCAGTCACGCCCGAGTATCTCTACGACCTCGGCCTGACCACCGCTGCAATGGCGTTTCATAGCGCCGCGATTGAGGCCCTCCGCGAATGCACCGCACTGGCCCCGGATCATGCACCAGCCTGGCGCAAGCTGGCCGAGGTCCTGCGTCTGGCGAAGGAAGACGAGGAGGCCGCAGTGGCGGACGCTGCGGCGGATCGAGCAGGCGCCGCGGCCGAAAAATGGCACGGTGGCAGCGACCCGCGCACGCCGAAGGAACTCGAGGAGGCTGAGAGTGAGCTCCGCGCGTCTTTTAGAGGCAACGGAATTCAGGACGTGGCCACCACGTTGCGCACGCATCTGATGGCAGATCCCCTCGATGCGGCGGCAATGCGCTCGCTCGCGCGAGTCGAAGCAAGGCTCGGCGATGCGATAACCAGCCTGCTCCTTCTGGAACGTGCTCTGGATGTCTCGCCCGACTATTGGGGTGCCCGCGAGAGCTATGCCGAAGCGCTGCTGCAGGGGTGGAAAAATGCCGGTATCGCGCTCGCACAGACCGCGCGACTGATCGCACACGAACCGCGAAACAGTCGCTACCGTTATCTTCATGCCTACGCCACGATGCAGACTGGCAATCTTGAGACCACAATCGAATTGTTGAGCGGTCTGTTGCGGGAACAGCCTTCTCATGCGGGGCTGTGGCTTTCGTATGCCCAGGCGCTGCAGTTTCTCGGCCGGCGGGATGAGAGTGTAGAGGCATTCCGGCGCTGTCTGGAATTGCAGCCCGACATGGGGCAGGCCTATCTGGGCTTGGCGGAGTTGAGGGGTAAGGACCTTACGGAGTCCGACGTTGCCGCCATGCAGGCGCAACTGAAGGGCATGGCCATGCAACCCGAGAACCGCCAATGCATGTTTCACGCGCTCGCGCGAACATTCGAGCGGGCTGGCGATTTTGCAGCGAGTTTTGCCGCTTATGAGAAAGCTTCCTGGGTGGTCCGCGACCAGGCCGAGCGGCACGGCTGCAGTGCCGAAGCGACCGGTGACTTGTCCGATCCGGTCCGTATCGAGCGCTTGAAATTGGTGTTCAGCCGCGAAAATCTCCAGACAAAACTTGTTCAGGCTCCCGCGCCGTCAACGCCTGATACACCCATATTCGTTGTGGGCCTGCCGCGCGCGGGCTCCACGCTGGTGGAGCAGATTCTCGCGAGCCACAGCCAGGTGGAGGGTACGCGCGAGCTGCCGCTGATGGATGACATCGTGCATGACCTGACAATGAGCCGGATTATGGTCATGCCGGACGCCTATCCCGAATGCCTACTCGACATGACACGAGATCAGATGGCCGCGCTCGGCGCGCGCTATATCGAAGAGTCGCGCGCTTATCGCCAGACGGGGCGCCCCTGGTTCGTCGATAAGAGGACCTGGAACTGGATGGAGGTCGGCCTCATCCATCTGATGCTGCCGCAGGCAAAAGTGATCGACATACGCCGCGAACCGATGGCCGCTTGCGTCGCGATGTACAAGCAGTTGCTGCCCTTCGCCTATGACCTCAAAGATCTGGGCCGCCACTACAGGAAATACACCGGCATGATGGATCACTGGGAATCGGTTCTTCCCGGACGCGTTCACTTTGTGCAGTACGAGCGCCTTGTGACGGACACAGAAAGCGAGATCCGCCGTATGCTGGCCTATTGCGGGCTGCCATTCGAGGAAGGCTGTTTGCGCTTTTGGGAAACCGATCGCACGGTTTCGACTCCGAGTTCCGAGCAGGTGCGCCGCCCGATCTACCGTGACGCGGTGGATGGCTGGCGCAATTTCGAGCCCTGGCTCACGCCTCTCAAGGAATCGTTGGCCGAACCGTCGCGCGAATAATTTCGGGGACTTCCTGGCCCGCGAAACCTGTACGAAATCTGCGAAACATCGATGTGCCACGCGCATCGCCGGTAACCGTGATGCGCGCCACTGCAAGGCGCGCAGCGAGCAGGGTGCATAGAAACAGCAGAGCCAAGGCCGTCAGCTCCACCGACACGGGATATTCGCCGGGCGCCTTCAGAAGCAGCACAAAGGGCGCGAACGGCGGAACATAGACCAGCCAGGACACATCCATCGCCACGCCGGAAACCGAAGCGAGCGATACAAAGAACGCCATCAGCAGAACCAAAAACATGGGGCGGGAGAGATTCTGTGCCGATGCGCTGTCCCGCGCGCCCGCGCCGATCGCGACGGTCGTAAAGCCATAGAACGCATAGGCGAAAGTATAGATCAGAAAACCGCGTGCGAGAGCGATCGGTGATGCGAAAGCCGACAGCAGCGGCGATGCGAGACTGCCGGATCCCAAGGCAAGGACTGCGAGCGGCGAGGCCGATCCGAGCCAGACAAAAAGCACGAGAGCGGAAATTGCGCCGATGCCCAGGAGCTTTCCGGCGGCGAGCTGCCATGCGGAGACCGCTGCCAGGAGGCTTTCGAGAGAGCGATTGCCTCTCTCGCGAACGATGGCCTGAAGCAGCATCCCGAGCGAACCGGTGAGCGCCAGCCACAGGACCGTCACCATGCCGAACCGCGACAGCGCCGCGGTATCGACGCGCGACGACCCGGCAGTACTGGAGTCGAGGCGGACCATTGGCGCGTTGCGCGACGATCCGGCTCTGATCAGATCGCGTTCCATGCGTAGTGCCACGAGCGCGCGGCCGCTTTGCGTGAGAGGAAAATTCGCGTCAAATGCAACATCGACTTTGCCTACCGCCGTCGAGTCGATGCGAACTCCCGGTGCGCGCTCGTTTTGGACGAAAGCAAGGCTGTGATCTTCGAGCTTCGCCGCGTCTGCCAGAGCGAGGCGGGCGATTTGCTGCAGAGTGGAATCTGCACAGATCAACCGCACGGGCGTCGCAGCGGATCCATGACCGGCCAGAACGAGAAGTCCAGCCATCAGCAGCGGCCCTATCGCGAGCGCAACCCAGAAGCTGACGGTCGCGACATAGGTGCGGAACTCGCGCGCGGCGATCAGGAACACAGGCGAGGTCAAGATAACGCTCCCCCGAAAAGCACGGCGCGCATTGTCAAAACACGCCCGGCACAAGGCGGTACCGCACCTGCGCCATGAACGTCGCATAACCCGGATCTTGCGAAAGGATCGCGTCTTCCGCCAGGATTCGCGCGATCAGAACACCGATCGTGAGAGTATAGACGATCGCATTCCACAAACTTGGATTGCTCAAGAAAAAGCCCGCATAGACGAGCATGTAGCCCGCGTACATCGGATGCCGGATGTACCGGTAGGCGCCTCTGTTCACGAGACCGCGATTGGCGGCCGCCAGGCCAAAGCTGCGGCGGAGCGAGAGCTTCGCCGCGATGGAGAAAATCAGGCCGATAAACATCAGGCTACCGCTGACCTGAGCGGGCACCAGCGGCGATCCGCCAGCGCGCACCAGCATCGGCAACGCTGTCCCCAACAAAGCGATTGCCCAGTCCCAGGGGCGAACGGTCAGAAGCATCGCGCGGCGGCGGATCAGGATGAAAAAAACGACGAGACCCTCGGAAACAACGACGATGATGTTGTAGGGCTCCATCGCAAAGCTCTGCGAAATCCGCCTCACGAAAATTGCAAACAGCATCAGGGAAAAAAGCCGTTCTGCGATATCCAGAACGCGCTGCAGGATACGCTCCGTCCGGGGATCGAGTGGTTTGCTCATGCAGCCAGGCTTTCGCGGCGCTTGGCGGCGGGCTCATCTCTCGACAAGGCCCAGAACGCGCCCTCCAGGTCCTGCTTGATGGGCCGGAAATCGAGGATCGGAACCGCATGGTCCGCGAGCGCCCGCATCAGGACCGGATGTGTGACATGCAATGGCAATCGAACCTGGTATCGCGCGGTGTCGGAACCCGCCGATAAAATCCGCACCTCGCCGCCAATCCTGCTGGCGGCAGCGGCCAATCCTGCCGCGTCGGCGGTGACGACAATTACGCCATGAGGGGCGCGCGTGGCGGCGTCTGCCGTCGATCCTTCGTATACGACCTGACCGCCGGAGAGGACGATGACGCGATCGCAGATATTCTCGACCGCTGCCATGGCGTGAGAGGAAAACAATATCGCGCCTCCCTTGCTGCGGAATTCCGCGAACAGCGACAACAGCTCTGTCTGTCCCATGGGATCGAGACCGGAGAGGGGTTCATCGAGCAACAAAAGCTTTGGATCATGGACCAGGGCGCAGAGCAACTGCACGCGCTGCATGTTGCCTTTCGAGAGCGTTCCGATCCGCGCCCTTCCTTGCGCGCCCAGGCCAATACGTTCGAGGAGGGCGTCGGCCGACGCGAAAGCCCCGCGTTTCGTCATGCCTTTCAACCGGCCATGGAAGGCGATGGCGTCCCGCGCCCGCTCGCTGGAAAACAACCCGCGTTCTTCGGGAAGAAATCCGATGCGTCTGCGTGCTTCCGCGGATGCGGGGCCGCCGAACAGCGCGATGCGTCCTGCATCGGGCTGGAGCAGCCCGACTATGCACCGCAATGTCGTGCTCTTGCCCGCGCCATTGACCCCGACGAAGCCCGTGATCGAGCCGGCGGGAACCGAAAGCGAAATATCCGATACGCCGCCGCCGTTCCGGTATCGCTTGGTCAGCGACGCCACCTGTACGATGCCGGTTCCCGCGGGTTTGCGCATGAAACCAAGTTTGCACGGCAAGATTTATGCGCGGCTAACAAACCGGCAGATCGCCAGCCGCGCAGGGCGGCAGAGTCTGAATTTTCCGTAAACGGGCGACAGGTCCGGCCGGCGTCACGTCGTGTTGTCGGGAAGCAGCCGGGGCGCAAGCAGCGTCTGTGCGATATGCGTGAAGATCGAGACGAGATCGTTGATCGAATTCGCAGCCGCCGTGCAGGAACTCAGAGCGCTGGTGTTGTCGGAATAGAATTTCTGCGGATCCGACGCGATTTTCTGCATGGTGCTGCACGCAGAGATCGCGCTGCCCTTGCTCGTATCCGTGCTGCAGCTTGCCGGCGTCTGCTGGGTCGGGGAGCCATAGGCGATCGAATAAACCCACGTACCCGCCGCAGCGGCATTGGCGGCCGCTGTGATTGCCTCATGACACTGGTTGCTCGCTTCGCCCAGCGGCATGTTCCCCGATTTCGCATTCGCATCGCCGTCGCTCAGGAAGATGATGACGTTCTGCATTCCGGTCTGGTGCGTTGCGGCGAGCTGGACCTGCGCTTGGTTGATCGCGTCGGCGTAGAATGTGCCCACGCCACCCACGGCGCTCAGTCCCTGCGAACAGCTGGAATTGCCCTGCACCGCTTTGACGATATTGGACGATGTGCTCAGGGTCTTCGAATTGTCGTTGAGCTTGTAGTCCATGGAACCGGGAACGATGAGGTAGTTCAGATTCTTGTTATTGTACGCAACGATGGTCGGCGTGCTTGAGCTGCAATCATAGTCCTTCGATTCCGTACCCTTTTGCACGCCGGGGAACACGGTCAGGCCGACTTGGTCGATCGACGGTGAAAACTCGTTCAGAAGCACGCGCGCCCCGGCAAGCGCGCACGCCAGACGCGTGGCCCCCGCAACGGAGCAGTTCGCATCGGCAGTGTTCATCGATGCCGTCGTATCGAGGACAAGCATCACGTTCAGAGGAATAGGTTTGCCGCCGGACGCCCCCGCGACGGATGTCGTCGTCACCGTGACAGGCTGGATCCCCATGACCTGGGCAAAGAACATGTTCACGGTGGTCTGCTGTTTGACCACAATTCCGTTGACGCAGTTTCCTCCGATGACGACACAGGGCGCGCCAGTCGATTTGAAGTCTTGCAGCTGCGGATATCCGCTCACCATGGAAACGGTCTGCGCGGGGACTGGATTCTTGCCGCTCCCCACACCGCTGTAGCTATTCGCAGTTCCAATCGCGTCGCCGCCGTCGTTGATCTGATCGGCGCCCGCCAGGGCGGCGGCATCCGTTGACGCCTGAAGCTCCTGTTTCACGAGGACGACGTGGCTGATATCGATCGCCAAGCCCATCAATCCCGCGATCGGGACGATGGAAAGCGCCATGATAACCGCGGATACGCCGCGCTGGTCGGTAAAATACTTTTTCGCCGCCGCCATCATCCGGAAAATCGGTTTTGTCATTCGATCCGCTCCGCGGTCTGGGTGGAGAGTGAGCAATTCGGGGCGAACTCGATTCCCATGATCGAGAGATCGCAGGGATAGCTCGCCGATACGCTTGCGGGCTGGCCCGTTCCGGTGGCCAACGCCGTCTGGCAGCTCTGGTCGCTATTGCAGGTGAGGTTGTTGACGAGGAAAGTGACCGTGGTGCTGCTTTTGTCGAGATTGGGTGCGGCGTTATAGAACGCGGTGGTTCCGTCGGTATAAGGCGTCGGGCTGGAACGGCCGATGGCCAGTACGCGCGCGCCCGCCTGCGCCGCGCCTGTCAGTTCGACCTTGTTGTTGAGGACGATGCCGAACTTGATGATCGCGAACAGCGCCAGCATCATGATAGGCAGGACCAGAACGAACTCGACGGCAGAAGCCCCCGTTTCGCTTCGCGCAAAGGAAAACAGGTGCGGAACGGACAGCAAGCCAAGGCCAGCCGACTCAGGCCTTTTTCGCATTTCGATAATCCCTAGCCCCATTCCAACGCACTCGGCCCCTAAGAGAAGCCTTTATCCACTATTTTATTAGGATTTGACAGGTTCCATTGCAACCACCTAGAGTTCTATGAAGATACTCTTAACGGGTAGGGTTAAAAGTGTGTCTCGCGTAGACACGCTGCTAATGATTCGTTAGCTTCCCAACCGTGAGTGGATTTAATCCCCGCACATAAAGATGGTCGTGCGCAACTCCGTCGATGGGGGCTGGGGCACGGCTCCCACAGTGGTGTGTCTCAAAGACGGAGAATGAAAATGCGTAGCATTACTAACTTCTTGAATGACGAATCGGGTGCTTCCGCGGCTGAATACGCACTCATCATCGCGCTGATTGGCCTCGCGATCGTTGGTGCAGCGAGCCTGCTCGGCACCTCGATCTCTACTGCGCTTACGAACGCAGCAAACAAAATGACTGCTTCCTAAATGCCGATCAGCCGATGGCTTGAACGCCGTAGGCTACATTTTTTGCAAAGCTGAAATGCGATTTGGCGGCGCTGGGATGGCGCCGCCAGATCCCTTCTGACGGCAGCGTGATTCCGTCCGAATAGTGTTTCGCGTTTGCGCGGGGTTCGCAAACGCCCGGTCCGCGCTCGGGCACGGTCTTTGCTGTGATTGCGTCAGGTCTGAAAAAGTGGGGGGCGAACGTGCCAATTCGTAACATCGTCAGCGTCGTTGTGGCGATCCTTGTCGGCATTCTCTCTGTGGTGATGGTGCGCAACTATCTGGAGAGCACGCAACAGCGCCCTTCAGTTTCAACGGCCGCTTCGAATAGTACCTCTGGATCTTCGGTCCAGGTAGTCGTGGCCGCCCAGCCTATCGCGCGCGGCTCGGCTCTCGACGCGACGATGATGAAGGTCGCGAACTTTCCGGCGGGAAGCGTTCCGGCCAACAGCTATCAGAATATCGCGGAATTGACAGGAGAGAACGGCAAGAGGCTGGCCCTGCGTTCCTTTGTGGCTGACGAAGCGATCCTGAGCAGCGAAGTGAGTGAGCCGAATGGGCGCCTCAATCTCGCCGGCGCCCTGCACGCCGGGATGCGCGCCGTCAGCGTGCGCTCCAACGAAGTCGCCGGCGTTGGCGGATTTGTCCTGCCAGGCGACCACGTCGATGTGATTTTGACGCACCAGACTGGGACAGGAGACAAACAGCATTCCATCACCCAGGTGCTGGCGGAGAACGCACTCGTGCTCGGCGTCGACCAGACCGCCAATCCGGAAACCAACACGCCCGTGGTCGCCAAGGCCGTCACGGTCGAGGTGAGTCCCGATCAGGCACAGACGATCTCTCTGGGACAATCGATCGGGACCATCACGCTCGCCCTGCGCTTTGTGAACGACGACGCGGCAGCGGACCGGCTTGTGACAACCGAAGCCGATCTTGTGCATCCCGCGGCCAAGCACGCGGTACGCGCGCATGGCGACGGGGGCCCGCAAGTGCATGTCATGCGCGGCGTCACCGTATCCAAATATGTCCTGGGACAAACAACGCGACCGACATCGGCGCCAGCGTCCGCATCAGAAGGGAATGTTCAGCCGTGAATCTTCAGCGCCTTCGCGCCACGCCGACCGCATTCGCGTTATGCGTGGCCCTGACATTCGCCGTGACCGGCGATGCCTCAGCCAGATCGAAATTGCCGCCGCCGGTTCCAATGCCGACAGGCGGGGGGCTCGGCGCCGAGGTCGTGGTCGGCGTTGGGAAGTCGACGATTGTCCAGATTCCCGGGCCGTACAGCGACATCCGGATTGCGGATCCCAAGATCGCCGATATCGCGCCGATCAATCAGCATTCAGTCTACGTGGTAGGCAAAGGGGTTGGCGCCACGGCTTTGACGGCCTATGGGCCCGGCAGGCAGCTGCTGCTGAGTGTCAACGTCCAGGTGTCCTCCGACATCGACAGCTTCAAGTCGCGCCTGCACGAGATCCTTCCCAACGAAACGAAGGTATCCGTGAAGCCTGCCAACCAGTCGACCGTTCTTTACGGCACGGTCAGCAGCCCGGCGGTTCTTCAGCGTGTCCTGACTCTCGCCGAGACGTATTCGCCCGGCAAGGTCGTGAACATGCTGTCCGTCGAGGGCACGCAGCAGGTCATGCTGTCGGTGCGCTTGGTGGAAATGGACCGGTCGGCGGCCAAGGATCTGCGCCTCAACGTCCAGCAGACGCCCACGACCACAAATCCGAGCGTGTCGGGGACTACGGGCGATACGCTCGTGAATGCCGGGCAGACCGCGCTGCAGACGTTCGGCACGATCTCAACCATGTTCAAGGTTGGAGGCGGCGACCTGACCGTTCTGTTCGACGCTCTGGAGACAAAGGGGCTGGTCAAGACGCTCGCCGAACCGACTCTGGTTACGACATCGGGCGAGACAGCGAACTTCCTCGCGGGCGGCGAATTTCCGATCCCGGTTTCTCAAACGTCCGCCGGTTTGGGAACGCTTCCCACCATCACCGTCGAATTCAAGCAGTTCGGCGTGTCGCTGGCCTTTACGCCCACGATCCTAAGCGACGGGCTGATCAACATGGTCGTCAATCCCGAAGTCTCCAGCATCGATCCCACAACATCGGTGACGCTGGGCAGCATCAGCGTGCCGGGCATCAAGGTGCGGCGCGTGCACACGACCGTGGAGCTTCGCGACGGTGAGTCCTTCACGATCGCCGGCCTGATGCAGGACAATTATCAGGACGACATCCGTCAATATCCCTTCCTCGGCGATCTGCCGATCCTTGGGCCACTGTTTCGTTCCACCGGCTATCAGCAGGATCAAACGGAACTGGTGGTTGTCGTGACGCCGCACCTCGCGGTTCCGCGCAAGGGCACTATCGCAACGCCGGCCGACGACTTCGTTCCGCCGTCGGATTTCGAACTGTTCCTTTTCGGAAATCAGACGGGTGAGAAAAGCAATGTCTCGCCGGCCGACCGCGCCTTGATGTCGACGGATCCGAGCAAGGCGGGCGTGGACGGGCCCTACGGACACGTCCTTTATTGACGGAGAGCGAAATGCCATTGGGAATGTTGAAACCAGTTCTGTTCGCGACATCGCTCGCGGTACTGCCGGTGCTTGCCGGGTGCACGGAAAGCAGGCCGAACATCGCGTCCGATTTCGGCGTGTCGGTGAAGCAGGATGTCGCCGCGCAGGTCGCCGATCCCGACGCGCGGTACAAAGGCGTTCCGGCGCCCGGTTCGGACGGCGCGCGCGTCGGCCTGGCCCAGAAGCGCTATCAGGAAGATAAGGTCATCGAGCCGACCACGCTTTCGGCCTCCAGCGGAACGATCGGCAGTTCACAATCCTCCGGCGGTTCGTCGAGTTCGAACTCGACATCGCCATAATGGTATTGGAGCCTCGCACGTGATGGAACTTTCCCGCTTCTTCAAAGCGGCGCCGGTTGCAGAGCCGGCCCGCGCCATCGCCGCCATCCGGCGCGTCGGTTTCGTGGAAGGCACCATCGGCGATGTCGAGGCCGTCAACGCGATTGCCGCCCAGTTTCCGCATGTCGTCTTTCAGTCGGCGGGAAGCGGCTGGCCTGAGCCTTCGTCTCTTCATTTCGACATTCTTATCGTCTCCCTCGATGCCAATGTTTCGTCCGAGATCGAAGAGGCGATACGCCGTCTTCAAAAGGGGGTGGGGGACACGCAGCTCGTCGCCGTCCTGCGCAACGCGGATGTCGCGACCTCGCGGCTGCTCGCGCGCGAGGGTGTTGCCGATGTTCTGCCGGCGCCCGTAAGCGAGCCGGCGCTCGCGATCTCTCTTGAACGTCTGCTGCAGAACGTGGTCGCGGATGCGGCCGGAGCGCCGGGACGCGGCAATCAGGTTGTCTCCCTGCTGAAGGCCGGCGGTGGCGTGGGCGCGACCGCACTCGGCGTGCAGCTCGCAACCATGCTCGCCGCGCAGCAGGGTGGCCGCAACCAGGTCTGTTTCGCCGACTTCGACCTGCAGCTCGGAAACGCCAGCCTGTATCTGGATCTCGCGGATTCCCTGACGATCGGGGACTGCCTCGCATCGGGACTGGCCCTGGATGAAACGCAGTTTTCGACGGTTCTGGCGATGCACAAATCCGGCGCGCGTCTGCTGGCGGCACCGCGCGATCTGACGGCGCTCGATTCCCTGTCGCCGCTTCAGATCGACGGGTTGATCAGCGGACTGAGGCGGGATTTTGCGCTGACAATCGTGGATCTTCCGCCGGTCTGGACATCCTGGACGAACCGGGCGCTCGAACTTTCGGATCGCATCGTCCTGATCACGCAGCTGTCCGTCGCCCATATTCATCTGGTCCGGCGGCAGATCAACGCGCTCGCATTGCAAAGGCTGGGCGATCGGCCGCTGACGCTCGTGTGCAACGATTTCTCTTCGGAGCAGGATGCTTCGATATCGCGCAAGTCTGCCGAACGCGCCATCGGGCGCGCATTCGATGTCGTGATCCCGGAGGATCGCAAGACCATGCGCTCCGCGATCAATCAGGGCCTGCAGATATCGTCGGTCAGCCGCGGCACCAAGATCGAAAAAGCTTTGCAGCAGCTTGCGGATGTTTTCACGGCCGACGTGTCGGCGCCCGCCGCCAAGAAACGGTAGCGCACCATGCTGTTCCAGGACAACGAATCCCAACCAAGTGCCGGTCAGGCCAACCGCATCGCGATCGAAGGCGCGACCGCTCTAAAACTGCGAATTCATCAGCGTCTTCTCGGAATGCTCAATCTCAGCCTTCTCGACAAGACGCCGCGCGATACGTTGCGCAATGAGATCCGCGGCGTGGTCGGACAGCTCCTGGCGCAGGAAAAACGTCTTCTGACGCCCGGCCAAACCTCACAGCTCATCGAGGACGTGCTGGACGAGATTCTCGGTCTTGGACCGCTCGAACCGCTGCTCAAGGACGAGGCGGTCAGCGACGTTCTGATCAATACGCATGCCTCGGTCTATGTGGAGCGCAGGGGCCGCCTTGAGAAGACGGATGTCCAATTCCAGGACTCGCGCCATCTCCTGCGCATCATCAACAAGATCGTGTCTGCCGTGGGGCGTAGGATCGACGAGTCGCAGCCGATGGTCGATGCGCGTCTCGCCGACGGCAGTCGCGTGAACGCGATCATTCCGCCGTTGGCGGTCGATGGGCCGCTTGTGTCCATCCGCAAATTCGCCAAGACGCCGATCCACATGGAGCGTCTGATCGAGCTTGGGACCATCAATGCCGAGATGGCCGAGCTTCTTCGCCTCATCGTGAAAGCGCGGCGCAATGTCGTGATCTCCGGCGGCACCGGGTCGGGCAAGACGACGCTCCTCAACGCCATGTCGGCCTATATCACCCATCAGGAACGTATCGTCACGATCGAGGATTCGGCGGAACTTCAGCTACAGCAGCCGCATGTCTGCCGGCTCGAGACGCGGCCGCCGAACATCGAAAGCCGTGGCGAGGTTTCGCAGCGCGATCTGGTGCGCAATGCCTTGCGTATGCGGCCGGATCGTATCGTGGTGGGCGAGGTACGCGCCGGCGAAGCATTCGACATGCTTCAAGCCATGAATACCGGTCACGATGGCTCCATGACGACGGTCCATGCGAACACGCCGCGCGATTCTCTGCTGCGCGTGGAACAGATGATCGGCATGGCCGGTCTGGATATTTCCACGCGCTCGATTCGCCAGCAGATCGCCTCCGCGATCAACGTGGTGGTTCAGGTCGAGCGCATGGAGGACGGACGCAGGCGCCTGGTGTCGATTTCGGAAATCGTCGGCATGGAACAGGACGTCATCTCCATGCAGGAGATTTTCCGCTTCGTACGCACCGGTCATGATGCCGACGGCTTCATCACCGGCGAGTTCCAGACCACCGGCATCCGCCCGAAGCTCATGGAACTGCTGAGCGCGCGGGGCATCAAGACGCCGTCGATCGCTTTCCCGTCAGGACGCAAAGGCGGCCGGCCGTGAACTACGCCATCGTCCCGCTGATCTGCGTATTTGTCTTCGCGATTGTGATTCTCGCGGTCCAGTCTCTCTCGAATATGCTATTTGCCGCGCGCGACAAAACGGAGCGCATCAACAGGCGCATGACAATGCTCGATTCCGGTCTGAGGCCGGACGAGGTCTACGCGGCTTTGGTTCGCAAGCCCGAACCGATCTCCGAGTCGAACAGAACCATCGCGGAGCTTCACGACAAGATCTGGACGTATTGTCGTCAGGCCGGACTGTCGGTTTCTCCGACCTATCTTGTCAGCGCCGTCCTGATGGCCGTTCTCGGCGCCAGCGTATCCGGCATCTTTCTGCTCAACGCTCGCACCACTTTCGGATCGACGTTGGACGATATCGCTTTGCTGGTCGCGTGCAGCGTTCTCATACCTCTGGCGGTTTGGGCGTGGATCGGTCTTAAACGCTCCGCGCGTCTTGCCATTCTCACCGAGCAAATCCCGCTCGCCCTGGACATCGTCAATCGCGCCGTGCGCGCAGGCCACCCTGTCGTCTCTGCGATAAAATTGGCGGCGTCGGAAATGGACGATCCGATCGGCACGGAGTTCGGACTGATCGTCGATGAAATCACCTATGGCGTGGAAATCAAGGACGCGCTGAGCAATTTTGCCAAACGCACGGGGTCTGCCGACGCGCATTTCTTCGCCGTCAGTGTCGGCGTTCAGTTCGAAACGGGCGGCAATCTGGTCGAAATTCTGTCGGGTCTGGCCAAGGTCATCCGGGGGCGCATCACGCTCGCCAAGCGTGTTCACGCGCTTGCGAGCGAGGGGCGCGCTTCTGCCTATGTTCTCAGCGCGCTTCCGGTGTTTCTCGTCGTCGGTCTCTTAGTTCTTCATCCCTCCTACTACACCTCGAAATTTTCCGATCCGATCTTCTGGCCGGCGGTTGCCGTCGTTTGTCTCATATACGGACTGGGCTGGATCATGATCAATCGCATCATCAACATCAGGTACTAAGGCCAGGCGATGAGCGATATCCTGAAAATCCTGATCGAAGCGCTGACATTCGGAACGGTATTCTCAACCACCCTTGCGGTCGCCGGCACGTTGGGCGTGGTTTGGACATTGCGCCGTCGCATGGCCGAGGAGCGGGTTTCCAGGCCGGGGACTGCAGCAAGTCTGTTCGCCGCCGGTGATATCACGAACAAATTTCTGCGCTGGGTGCAATCGTCGACATCGATCAGCAACAGCGCCGAGCGCGAAAAGCTGCGGCGCGAACTTGCACTCGCCGGATTCGAAAGTCCGTCGGCTCCGATCTGGTTTGTGATCGCCCGCTTCCTTCTCGCCGTCGGTCTGCCGGTGGTCTTCCTGTTCACAGAACCGCTTTTTTCCAAGCCGTTGTCCGGGTTTTGGCAATTGGTGTGGCCGCTTGTACTTTGTTGCGTCGGCTTGTTGGCCCCAAAGAGCTTCATAGAGCGCCGCGCCAAATCCCGCAGCACGGAGATCGAGTACGAATTTCCCGATGCGCTGGACCTCCTGGTGGTCTGCGTCGAAGCGGGCTTGAGCCTTGAAGCCGCCTTTGTGCGTGTCGGCCGGGAAGTCCGCGTCAGCCATCCGCGCATTTCGCACGAATTCGGGCGTGTCTCCGAAGAGTTGAGCGCGGGACGGATGAGATCGGAAGCGCTCCGCGCCATGGCAGAACGCACGAACGTGGCCGGTATCAGGTCGTTCGTAAATCTCGTTATCCAAACGGAAGGTCTGGGAACCAGCATAGCGCAATCGCTGCGCACCTATTCGGTTGAAATGCGCGAAACACGTCTCATTCGGGCGGAGGAAAAGGCCCTGCGGATCCCTGTTCTTATGACAATCCCATTGGTGGGATGTATTCTGCCGGTGATCCTCACGGCCCTGCTGCTGCCCGCGGTTATCGACGTCATGCGAACGCTTCTTCCCGCTCTTGCCACCCATGGAGCCCCCTGATGAGGTCGTTCTTCTCTAGTGCCCTGGGCGGATTTGGTTGCGTGGCAGTCGCTCTGAGCACGACGGGGTGCTCCCTGCTTCCCGGCATGCCGTCGGCGCCTGAAATCAAGCCTGTCGCTCCTCCGGCTTCGGCGCTGTCGCTGTTGTCCGATGAAGGGGTCTATCAGGATGCCGTGCGCGACATCACAAATCGCGACTACGCACGGGCCCTGGATTATCTTCAGGTCGCCCGGTCGCGGTCTCCCAAGGATGTGCGGGTGTTCAACGCACTTGGCGTCGTTTACGACAAGCTCGGACGGTTCGACCTGAGCGCCCGCTATTATGCCGAAGCGAAAGCCCTCTCTCCGGATTCCAGAATTGTCGAAAACAACATTGCGTATTCGGCACGCCTGCAGAGGGGGATGAATCTCACGACGCCTTTGCCTTCTGTGGCAGTCGCAGAAGCAAAAACGCCAACACCGGCTCCGGTGAGTGCGCAAGACAAACCTCATGACACGAACGCTGTGTCATCGCCGGCCCTGGTTTCACAGATCGCGGCGGAACAACCCGCAACAGATCCGGTTCCGGCATCCGCGCGCGCCTGGAGCGGCGTCGCGATCGTCGACGGAACACAAGGTGTCGTCGCTGCACGACGTGTGCGCCGCACACTTGTCCGCCGCGGCTGGGCTGTATGGAAAGCCAACGCGAAAGCGCTCTCTCCCCAGGCCTTCACAACGGTCCAATATGCGCCTTCCAGCATGTATGCCGCCAAGAGCCTCGTCCATACGCTGACGTTTCCCGTGCAGCTCAAGGTTTGCAACGACAATTGCCGCGGTGTCGTGCTGGTGCTCGGAGCGGATGCTTTGAATCGCATGGGTACGCATAGAGCCGTGCTCGCCGAAGTGAGCACGGCGCCGACGGCTTCGGAGGAGAGATGAACGTGTCCATTCGATCGCTTGTCTCGGCGTTCCTGCTGGCGTCGTCGTTGAATGCCCCGGCATTTGCCGCGGACAAAGATCTGGACGCGTCTGCCGCGGTGCGGTCGTCTTCGAGCGAAGACTTTGTTGTCAAGGACATTCAAACCGCGCTTGCCGAACAGCGCTATGTCGATGCCGGTGCTCTGCTCGATCAGGCGCTCTCGTCCGGCACCAAGGATCCGCGTCTCATTGTCCTTGGCGGCGAGCTGCAGCTCGTTCGCGGGCAGACAAAGCAGGCTCTTGCCAGCTTCCGCAGCGTCGATACCGACCCGGCCGTCCGTTCGCAGGCTCTCCAGGGAGAAGGCATCGCGCTTTCCGCGCTTGGACTATCCACCGAGGCGTTAGGGCTTCTCGAGGAAGCGGTAACGCGCGACCCGGGTGCGTGGCAGGCCTGGAACGTGCTGGGAAGCGAGTACGACAAGCGCCGCGATTGGGCCAAAGCGGAAGAAGCCTATAACCATGCCCTCGCGGGATCCCCTTCGTCGGCGATCGTCCTCAACAATCGAGGCTTCTCGCGCTTCCTGCAGAAGCGACTTGACGAAGCCGAAGCGGATTTCGTCGCCGCGCTCAAAATCAAGCCCGACCTTTCCTCGGCGCGCACCAACCTCCGCCTGGTCCTGGCGATGAAGGGCGACTACGACCGTGCTGTCGCCGGCAGCGGTGCAGAATCCGAGCAGGCCGTCCTTCTGAACAATGCCGGAGTCGCGGCGATGCTGCGTGGCGATCTTCCGGAAGCGGAGAAGCTCTTCGCCCAGGCGATCAAGACAAAGAGCGATTATTACGCGCGTGCGGAAGGCAATCTGAACATCGTCCATAATCTCATGGCGCAGAACCGCACCGATCCCGTAGCAGGCGATGCCGGCACACATCGGTGACATCATCCGCTACGGCTTGGTCGCCCTGTTCTGCCTGCTGCTGCTGACGGCGGCGGTCAGCGATATCCGCACGCGACGGATTCCCAATTGGACGGTTTTGGCGGTTATGGCGCTGGCCATCGGTTCGGCGTTTTTTGGACCCGCCGCATCTTTTCTTTCTGCAATTGAAGGCGGCGCCGTTGCGCTGGCGGTGACACTCGGTCTGTACGCGTTCGGCATCGTCGGCGCCGGCGATTCAAAGCTGTTTTCCGCGGTTGCCTTGTTCGTCGGCCTGCAATTTCTGGCGTACCTCGCAGTGATCACGGCGCTCGCGGGCGGTGTGCTTGCGATCATCACCTTGATTTTGAATCCGGTGCGCGCGCTCGCAATTTTCCATATGCGCGGCAAAGGGAAGAAGGGGGAAGGTATCCCCTACGGCGTTGCCATTGCTCTGGGAGGCATTGCCGTCGCGGTGAGCGCGAGCCTCGGAAAGCTGTCCCCGGGCGTGTTCTGACGGAAACGCGAGCGCATATTCCGGCCCTTTATTTCCATATGAAATTCTTATTTTCCGCTCGCGAGTTCCGCATGGAATTCTAACGGCCGCTTTTCCTATGTCTCCTTCGCAGATGCAGCGAAATCCCCTGCTGCTTGTGAAAGCGAAGACCATGGCAGACGTCATCAGTTTCGAATCCGCACTTGAACGCCAGATGCGCGAGAGCACACCCGGCGCGGCGCACAAGGAGGAGTTCAGCTTCTGGCCGGAAGTGTCCAGCGGGCTCTGGATTGCCGGCACGCCCCAAACGGTCGATCCCGCCAACGGCGAGAAGCGCGTGCTCTTCGAAATGGTGCTGGTCCTGGGCACCGTGGCCGCGATCGCCGTCGCCATCTCGCTGTTCGTCGGCGCAGTACCGCCGGTCTGACCTTCGCGTTCCCGCCCTATCCACGCTGGTGAAAATCATGACGCGTTCTGTTTCGCGGTCTCTTCGCGCCGCTCTACTTTCCGGATGTACGGTCTCCGTGGTTTTTGCGGCCTCCGGGCCGGCAACTGCCGATCCTTTGTCGATGCCGTCGATGAGCGCATCGCTCTCCGCCGATGCCAATCCTTATAGTGTCGATCTCGATTGGGCCGGCAAGTGGTACGTCGGCGGCGCGGTGAGCGGGCTTGCCTATTATCAGGACAACCCGAATTTCGGCGAACATTCGCAGATCGATCTGGACAATGGACAGGTGTGGATCGAAAAGACCGACGGCTGGTGGCAGTTCTATGTGCAGGCTGGTGCCTATTCGCTGCCGTCGCTCGGCACCGGATATATAAAGTCTTCGCTGGCGCCGGCGTTGCTCTACGGCGATGTGCCGGTGGCCTATGCCAAGATCGCGCCGACCGACAA
This sequence comes from uncultured Rhizobium sp., assembly GCA_964498625.1. Lineage (GTDB taxonomy): Bacteria > Pseudomonadota > Alphaproteobacteria > Micropepsales > Micropepsaceae > Rhizomicrobium. Next base: position 3,924 of record CAZCJI010000005.1, on the reverse strand, counting down.
TTTCTCGATCCAGGCGGGCAAGCTCACCACGCTCATCGGCGGCGAATACGACTTCAGCTTCGAGAATCTCAACATCCAGCGCGGCCTGCTGTGGAATCAGACGCCGACGGTCAGCGACGGTGTTCAGGCGAATTACGCAAGCGGGCCGTTCTCGCTGTCGGTTTCGCTGAATGACGGCTTCTATTCGCACAGCTGGAACTGGATTTCCGGGCTCGCGTCCTATGGTTTCAACGGCGGTGCTGACACGATTGCCGTCGTCGCGAGTGGCAATCTCGGCCGCAACCCGGACACGCTGCCGTTCGCGACACCAATTCTGAACAACGGGAGTATTTTCAATCTCTCCTACACCCACACCTCGGGTCCGTGGACGATCAATCCCTATCTTCAATACAACACAGCATCCGCCGATCCGTTTCACGGTGCACTCAAAGGCGCCGATTCCGTGGGCGGCGCGCTGCTGGTCAATTATGCGTTCGACGATCACTGGAAGCTCGCCGCCCGCGCGGAATATGTCGGATCGACGGGAAGCGCCGCGCAGGACTCGGTGAACATGGCCATCGCGGGCCCCGGCAGCAAGGCGTGGTCGATCACGCTGACGCCCACTTACCAGTACAAGATCTTCTTTGCGCGGCTTGAGGGCTCCTATGTCGGCGCCAGCGATACGACGCCCGGCTTCGCGTACGGCCCCACATTAGACCGCAGCACGCAGGCGAGCGTGTTCCTCGAGACGGGAGTCCTGCTCTGATGCTCGACGCTGTTCTGATCGTTTCCGGCTTCGCCTTCTTCTTCGTCGCCATCGCGTATCAATACGCATGCGACAGGCTCTGAGGAACACGCCATGATCCTCGACTATGTCCTCGGCGCGCTCGTGACCGTTGGAATCTTCGCCTATCTCGTCTTCGCGCTCATCCGTCCGGAAAGGTTCTGAGTATGACCCTGAACGGCTGGATCCAGATCGCGCTTTATTTCGGCGTTCTGCTGCTGACGGTGAAGCCGCTTGGCCGCTATATGACCGACGTGTTCGAGGGAAAGCGGACATTCTTGTTCTTCCTCCTGCGCCCCTTGGAACGCGCCACATATGCAATCTGCGGCGTGCGCGAAGACGAAGAGCAAAGCTGGATCGGCTATGGCGTGGCCATGCTGCTGTTCAGCCTGGCGGGCTTCGTTTCGCTTTACATGCTGATGCGGTTACAGGGCGTCCTGCCGTTCAATCCGCAGCACTTCCCCGCAGTCGGCGAGCACCTCGCCTTCAACACCGCGATGAGCTTCGTGTCCAACACCAACTGGCAGTCGTATGTGCCGGAGACGACGATGAGCTATCTGGTGCAGATGGCGGGGCTGACGATGCACAACTTCGTTTCCGCCGCCACCGGCATTGCGCTCGCGGTTGCGCTGATCCGCGGCTTCGCGCGCCGCTCGGCGCAGACGATCGGCAATTTCTGGGTCGATCTCACGCGCTGCACGCTCTATGTGCTGCTGCCCATCTCCATCGTCGTGGGCCTGTTCTTCGTGTGGCAGGGAATGCCGCAGAATTTAAGCGCCTATGTCGACGCGCACACGCTTGAGGGCGCGAAACAGACGATCGGCATGGGCCCTGTGGCTTCTCAGGAAGTCATCAAGATGCTGGGCACGAATGGCGGCGGTTTCTACAACGCCAATTCCGCGCATCCGTTCGAGAATCCGAATGCGATCACCAATTTCGTCCAGATATTGCTCATTTTTTCGCTCGGCGCGGCGCTGACGAATGTGTTCGGCCGCATGGTCGGCGATCAGAAGCAGGGCTGGGCTGTGTTCTGGGTGATGGCGGTGCTCTTCATTGCGGGCACTGCGGTCGTCTATTGGGCCGAGGCGCCAGGCAACCCGGCCTTCACACCGCTGCATATCGACCAGACCGCAAACGCGCTCCAGACCGGCGGCAACATGGAAGGCAAAGAGGTCCGCTTCGGTATCGCGAACTCCGCGCTGTTCACCACGATCACCACCGATGCGTCCTGCGGCGCCGTCAACACCATGCACGACAGCCTGATGCCGCTCGGCGGCCTGATCCCGATGCTGAATATCCAGCTCGGCGAGATCATCTTCGGCGGCGTCGGATCGGGTCTTTACGGGATGCTGCTGTTCGCCATCATTTCCGTGTTCGTCGCTGGCCTGATGGTCGGGCGCACGCCGGAATATCTCGGCAAGAAGATCGAGTCGCGCGAGGTGAAGATGGCGATGCTCGCGATCCTGATCCTGCCACTCTCGATCCTGGGCTTTGCGGCGGTCGCGACCGTGTTGCCTGCTGGCCTTGCAGGCCCCGCCAACGCCGGCCCGCATGGCTATAGCGAGATCCTGTATGCCTACACGTCCGCGACCGGCAACAACGGCAGCGCGTTCGCGGGCATCAGCGCCAACACGCTCTTCTATAATGTCACACTGGCGTTCGCGATGCTGATCGGTCGCTTCCTGATGATCGTTCCGATGCTGGCGGTCGCGGGTTCCCTTGCCGCGAAGAAGATCGTTCCGCCGTCCGGCGGCACATTCCCAACCGATGGCGGGTTGTTCGTCGGCCTCGTCGTCGGCGTTATCCTGATCGTCGGCGGTCTGACCTATTTCCCGGCGCTCGCGCTCGGCCCCGTGGTCGAGCATCTCGCGATGCTGTCCCACACGCTCTACTGAAAGCCACCGTCATGGACACGTCCGTGCAGAACACTATCGTTGCGGATTCTTCGCGCAAGCGCACATCAGCGACGATGACCGACCCCGCGATTCTCGTTCCGGCGATCTGGGGTGCGTTCAGGAAACTCCATCCGCGTCACATGATCGGCAATCCGGTCATGTTCGTGGTGGAGATCGTCGCGTCATTGACCACTGTGCTTTTCCTGCGCGATCTCGTCACGGGCGGCACAGGGTTGGGCTTCGCATTTCAGATCAATCTCTGGCTCTGGTTCACGGTCGTGTTCGCGAATTTCGCGGAAGCCGTCGCCGAGGGCCGCGGCAAGGCGCAGGCGGACTCGCTGCGCAAGACCAAGACCGACACGATGGCCAAACTCGTGAACGGCACGGTCGTCGCCGCGACCGCGCTCAAGCAGGGCGATGTCGTGCTGGTCGAAGCAGGAGACATCATCCCCAGCGACGGCGATGTGATCGAAGGCGTGGCCTCGGTGAACGAAGCCGCGATCACGGGCGAATCCGCGCCGGTCATCCGCGAATCCGGCGGCGACCGTTCGGCCGTGACCGGCGGCACGACTGTGATCTCCGACTGGATCAAGGTGCGCATCACCGCCGCGCAGGGCCACACGTTCCTCGACCGCATGATCGCGCTGGTCGAAGGCGCGGAACGCCAGAAGACGCCCAACGAGATCGCGCTCAACATCCTGCTCGCCGGCATGACGCTGATCTTCGTGTTCGCGGTGGCGAGTATCCCTAGCTTCGCGGCCTACGCCGGTGGACGGATCAGCGTGCTGGTCCTGGTCGCGCTGTTCGTCACGCTCATTCCCACAACCATCGGCGCGTTGCTCAGCGCGATCGGCATCGCCGGCATGGACCGGCTGGTGCGCTTTAACGTTCTCGCCATGTCGGGCCGCGCAGTGGAAGCTGCGGGCGACGTTGACACGTTGCTGCTCGACAAGACTGGCACGATCACGCTCGGCAATCGCCAGGCCACCGAGTTCCTGGTATTGCCGGGCGTGACCGAATCCGATCTGGCCGACGCGGCACAACTCGCTTCACTGTCGGACGAAACGCCGGAGGGCCGCTCCATCGTCGCGCTGGCGAAAGACAGATACGGCGTGCGCACTGCTGCTTCGGGCGACGCACAGTTCATTCCCTTCACGGCGCAAACCCGCATCAGCGGTGTGGATGCCGGCGGCGCGTCGATCCGGAAAGGCGCGGTCGATGCCGTGCTCGCCTGGGCCAATGCGAGCGCCAACGACGCGCAGGCGC
>CAZCJI010000004.1:0-25813 GCA_964498625.1 uncultured Rhizobium sp. | reverse complement strand
GAAGTAGACGCAATAGAACCGCTCGATCGCGCGCGGAGGCGAGTTGGCTAGGCTGTCATTGAAGAGCTTGAGCGGATTTCGGCCACCTTCGACATGCGGGAAATCGGAAGAAAACAGGCACACTTCCTCGCCGGCATTGGCGATAATCCAGCCTGCATCCTCATGCGGATAGGGAGTCACGCGCAGCTGGCGGCTCACGATTTCCGAGGGCCGTGCGGACAGCCTTTGCAGCCGTTCTTCGTTCTTGATGAAGGCCTGCGCGGCGGAATCCATGTTCCGCATCCAGCCCGGCAGCCAGGACGCGCCAAGTTCAATGGCGCCGAATTTCAGGCGCGGATAGCGGTCGAACACACCATCGAAGATCAACGCAGCCAAGGTCGTCATCACCGAATGCGGGATCGGTATGTAGCTGACCGAGGTGAAGTTCTCCTCGCCGCCATGGAAGTCCTTCACGCGCGGAAGGCCATTTTCGAAATAGCTTGGATTGAGTTTCTCTTCGCCGCCGACATGAAAGACGATGGGGAGCCCCGCTTCCTGCGCCATCGCCCAGAGCGGTTCGAACGCGATGTGGCTCGGCGAATGACCCTTGGGGCATATCGACGGGATCAACAGCGCCTTTAACCCGAGATCGATGGCTTCGCGCGCAATCGCTCTCGTGCGCTCGAAATCGGAGAGCGGAATATAGGCCGTGCCGAGGAAACGGCGGTCCACGGAACAGAAGTCCGCCATCATGCGGTTGTGCGCCTGCGCCGTTGCATAGGCGAGTTCGGGGTTCATATCGTCGAGCCCGAAATTGCCGAGGCACCAGGTGGTAAAGATCAGCTGGCTTGAAAACCCAAGCAGGTCGAGCGCATGCGGCCGGTCCTGTTTGCGGAACGCGCCGAGCGCTTCGTAATTCTTGCGCAGCAGAATGTTCGTATCCGACCCCGCGCGGAATTCCGGATCGTCGTGCTGCTTGTTAGCCCACGCCTGCAATTTGCCGTCGCGCGGCCAGGCCTTCAGCTTCGGCAATTCGTCATAGGCGGAGCGATATTTCGGATCGAGGAAGGGATCGAGGCAATCGCTCAATTCCATCAAATGGGAATCGGCATCGTGGACAATGCGGTTTTCGACATAGGACATGGCGGCCTCCCCGAGGCTTTCAGGCGATTATAGCGCCACGATCAGAAACCCCAATCCGGTCCGTCCTCGGCACCGGCCTGATGGCGGATGCGCAGACGGCCGACCCGCAGATCGCCAATCTCCAGCCGCTCGAACCACGCGCGCCGCACCGCCAGCCAGTTTATGGCAAGGAACCCGACCGCCAGAGCGCCGATCGCCAGCGCACCCAGCGCCACGGCACCAACAGCGAGCGCTGCGGGCGGCCTGGACTTTACAAGTTCGAGTGAACGCGACATGGCACCCTCTTCCAGAACTTAGACCGGCACGGCTTTCCAGAAATATCGCACAAAGCCGCGCTTCTCGTCACGGTCCTTGATCCGGAAACTCATGCGAACCTTGGTGCCGCTATCGACCTGACCCTGCTCGACATCGGTGATGTCGGCCATGAAGCGGCCCCCATCGGCGAACGTGATCATGCCGTAGTGGTTGGGGGGATCCATCGAGTAGGTGAGAAAGTCCGCAGACCACGACAGCACCTCGCCCTGCCGTTCGGAGAAGCCGTAATCGTCCTGGCTGTCGACCGCCTTGCAGTTCGGGCTGACGCAGATGCGCGTCTTGGGGTACTGCGCCGTGCCGCACACACGACATTTGCCGCCAGTGAGGCCCAGCAGCATATCATTCTTGCGATAAAGCACGGTCAGCGCGGTACGTTTGTCGACCTCGGCGCGCATGCCCTTTTCGAGTTCGACGAGTCCGTTGAAGCCCAGATATTTGAGATAGTTCGTCTCTTCCTTGCGGCGTGCGAGCGAGCCGGTGACGCCGGCGCGTTTGGGCAGCGAGACAATCACGTCCGTCGCCTCAAACAAGAGCGCGTCGCACCCCTGACCGAACTGAACCACCAGAATTTTGTCACCTGCTTTCGCCTGCTCCAGCGCGTGCACGAGCATCAGCAGCGCGTGTGTCGATCCGCTGTCGCCGACATTGCTCGCGAGATTGTCGCGCGTCTTCGCGGGATCGATCCCGCATTGCTTGGCGATGGCCTGATCGAGCTTCGCAAACGGACAAGGCAGGATGAAATGCGCAATATCGGCGGGTTTGACGCCGGTTTTCTCAAACAGCGATTTCAGCGCCACAGGTACGATCTTCGAGTAGCCCTCGTCGCGAATCCAGCGCTCTTCCCAGCCGTAGTCGAAGTCTTCGCCCTCACCGCGGAAATGATCGACGAAATCCGTCGTCTCGGAATGACCGCCAATAAATTTGGCGATGACCTTGTCCTTACCGAGAGTCAACGCCGCGCCTGCGTCCCCGATGGCGAGTTCCTGCGGCGAAGCGGCGCGCGCTTTGCGTTTTTCGCCGGCAACGACCAGCGGAGACGCCGCGCGTCCCGCCGCGATCGCGTCGAGCGCCATCGTCAACGCGGTCGTTCCTGCCCGCTGTGACGACGACACGTCCGCGGACGAGATGTTCTGCTGCAACTGTAACGCGGCGCTCACGATGCCTGCATTCAGGCGGTCCGCGAATGGCATGGTGGTGGAAGCGAAATAGATCGCGTCCACAAAGGCGCGATCCGTGGTCGCGTCGGACGCCGGCAGGCAATCGCGCCCGGCTTCAACGGCCAGTGTCACCGAATCCTCGTCATAATTCGCCATCGAACGTTCGCCCTTGGCCGCGCCCATCAGGCCCGGCGCGAACCATTTGTTGGCTTCGGCGACAGCTTTGCGCTGAAGCCTGCGGCGCGGGATGTACGCGCCATACGCGGTGATGCCGATCATGCGTGAACTCCGGGAATTGGGAATGGTCTATCGGAGAACAGATAGGCCGCGCGGTCAATCCTGCCCGATCAGATGCTGTGAAAAGTGCGAAACCACTCGACGAAACGGCCAATACCTTCCGTCAACTTGACACGGGGTGCGAAGCCAAAATCGCGGGCGGCGCGCGTGATGTCGGCATAAGTCTCGTTGACGTCGCCCGGCGGACCGTCGGCCATCTCAATGATCGCTTTCTTGCCGCTCGCCTGTTCGATGACGGCTATCAGGCCCGATACGGTCTCCGGATGATGGTTGCCGAGATTGTAAACCCGATGCGGCGCGCCCTCGCCTCTCGCAAACGGAGTCTCCACGATCCGCAGCAAGGCATCCACGATATCGTCGATATACGTGAAGTCGCGGCGGAGTTTGCCGGCGCCGAACACCGGGATCGGTCTGCCGCTCAGAATGGAGTCCGTGAACAACCAATAGGCCATGTCCGGCCTGCCCCACGGACCGTAGACCGTGAAGAAGCGCAGTCCCGTCTGCTTCAATCCGAACAGTTCGGCATAGGAATGCGACAGCAACTCACCGGCGCGCTTGGTCGCGCCATAATAGGAGACGGGCTTGTCGGCACGCGCGTCTTCGCTGAACGGCGCTTTCGTATCGTTGCCGTAAACGGAACTCGATGACGCATAAATCAGGTGCTGCAGACTATCGTGATGTCGTGCGAACTCGAGAATGTTCTGATGTCCGACCAGATTGGAGCGCGTGTAAGCCGCCGGGTCTTTGAGTGCGTGACGCACGCCGGCCTGCGCGGCAAGATGCAGGATGATATCATACCTCTCGGTCCCCGTGGCTCGCTGCAGCGCGTCCGGTTCGGCGATGTCTGCCTTGACGAAGCGATAGTTCGAAGGCGAACCGATCTCTCTCAGCCGCGCCTCTTTCAACGCGGGATCGTAATAGGCGTTCAACTCGTCAACCGCTGTCACAGCATGACCGCGCGCCAGCAGTGCCTTTGTGGCGTGGAAGCCGATGAAACCCACGCCGCCGGTCAACAGAATGTTCATGGCATCGAATCGAAAAGTGGACGGTGACCGCGTCAGTATGCCATGAAGCGACGTGTTTCAGCGAAGCCCCGTCATGGCGAAAATTCGACCTGTCCGCAAAGCTGTTTTTCCCGTCGCCGGCATGGGCACACGCTTCCTGCCCGCGACCAAGGCAGTTCCGAAAGAGATGCTGCCGGTCGTCGACAAACCGGTCATCCAGTATGCGGTCGAGGAAGCCAGGGAGGCCGGCATCGAACAGTTTGTGTTCGTCACCGGTCGCGGCAAACACGTCATCGAGGACCATTTCGATCACGCCTACGAGCTGGAGTCGCTGCTTTCCGCGCGCGACAAGACGGAAGAACTGAATTCGCTTCTCGAAAGCCTGCCCAAGACGGGCTCCGTCAGTTTCACGCGCCAACAGAAACCGCTCGGCCTTGGCCATGCCGTATGGTGTGCGCGCCATCTCATCGGTGACGATCCGTTTGCGGTGCTGCTGCCGGACGATCTTCTGTTCGGCAGGCCCGGCGCGCTCAAACAGATGATCAAGGCCTATGAAAGCGTCGGTGGCGGCGTGATCGTGGCGGCCGAGAACAAGCCGCGTGAGGAAACAAAACGCTACGGCGTTATCAATCCCGGCAGAACGAAGGGCAATGTCACAGAAGTGAAAGGCGTGGTGGAAAAACCAGCACCCGCAAAAGCGCCCTCCACGCTCTGCATCATCGGCCGCTACATTCTGCAGCCCGAAATATTCAAAATCCTCGACAAGCGCGAGAAAGGCGCCGGCGGCGAAATCCAGCTCACCGATGCGATGGAAAAGCTGATTGGCAAGACGCCCTTTCATGCGGTGGAGACAAACTGTGCCCGCTACGATTGCGGCGACAAGGTCGGGTTCCTGCACGCAAACATCGCCGTTGGCTTGTCGCGGCCGGATATCGCGGCCTCGCTGAAGCCGATTCTGAAGGGAATAAAGCTTTAACTCCCGCAGCTTGACGCATTCCGCAACAATTCTTGGGGTTGTCGCCCTGCATCCGGCCCCCTAGAACGCAGGCGCCCCAAATCGCCGGAGTTCCCATGACAGCCCCGATCCAGTTCATCGATCTGCAAGCGCAACGCCGCCGGCTGGGCAGCAAGCTGGAGAAGTCGATCATGGCGGCGGTCGAAGGCGGCCAGTGGATCATGGGCCCGCAGGTCGCCGAACTGGAGAAACGGCTTTCCGAATTCGCCGGCGTGAAGCACACCATCGCCTGCGCCAACGGCACCGACGCGCTGCTAATCGTTCTGCGCGCGTGGGAGATCGGCCCAGGCGATGCGGTGTTCGTTCCGACCTTTACCTTCGCGGCCTCCGCGGAAGTGGTTGCGCTGGTCGGCGCGACTCCGGTGTTCGTCGATGTGCTCGAAGACACATACAATATGGACCCGGCCAGCCTCGAAGCCGCGATCACGATGATCAAACGCGAAGGCAAGTTGAAGGCACGCGCGGTGATGCCGGTCGATCTGTTCGGCCAGACTGCCGACTATCGCGTCCTCGAACCGATCTGCAAACGCGAAGGCCTCAAGATGCTCTGCGACGCGGCGCAGGGTTTTGGCGCGCTGCTCGACGGACGGCGCGCAGGCGGCATCGGCGATGCGGCCTCCACCAGTTTCTTTCCGGCGAAGCCTCTCGGCTGTTACGGCGACGGCGGCGCAACCTTTACGAACGATGACGGTCTCGCGGAAACGCTGCGTTCGATCCGCGTGCATGGCCAGGGCAGCGACAAATATGAGAACGTTCGCATCGGCGTGAATTCGCGCCTCGACACGATCCAGGCGGCGATCCTGATCGAGAAACTCAGCGTGTTCCCGGAAGAGATCGAAATGCGCGAGGCTGTCGCCCAGCGCTACAACACGGCGTTCCGCGCATCGAACCGCATCGTCACCCCGCGCGTGATCGAGGGCGGCCAATCGACCTGGGCGCAATATACGATCCAGGTTCCGGACCGTGACAAGCTTCAGGCGGAGCTAAAGGCGAAGGGAATACCGAGCGCGGTCTATTACCCGATCCCGCTTTCAGCGCAGAAAGGCTACAAGCATTTTCCGGCTGCGCCGACGCCGGTCAGCGACAAGATCTGCAAAGCCGTGATCGCACTTCCGATGCATCCTTATCTGGACGCAACCACGCAGGACCGCATCATCGAAACGGTTCTGGGAGCGGTTTGAACTGTATGGCGCCTCGCCTTTTGCGCCCCGGTGCGAAATACTCTACAAGATTGATAGGAAATAGTGCGACCTAGCATGCCACTCGAATTCGGCACTCCGGAGTTGGTCGGCGCGGCGGCAGCGCTGCTAATCGCGCTTGTGATTCTGCTTAATGCAGAAAAGATCGGGCATGCGCTGGGCGTCATCGATCATCCTGACGATGAACGTAAGACGCATGCGCGTGCGACGCCGCTGGTGGGCGGAATCGCGATGATGGTGCCTATGATCCTGTGGTCGCTGGCGGGATTTGCCGTGCCGGCGGTCACACAAAACGGATATGTGCCGCTTTCCGGCGTGATCTGCGGATCGGCCGCTGCGCTTCTGGGATTTCTCGACGACCGCCATCCGCTCTCGCCGCTTCTAAGGCTGTTCACCCTTCTCGCGCTGACCGTACTGGCGCTCAGAATAGATCCGCGACTCTTGCCGTCGGCATTTCACTGGAACGCCACGGTTTCGACACCCGTGGCACCCTGGCTCTCCTATGCTCTGGTTGCCATCGGGATGGCAGGCTTCGTGAACGCTGTGAATATGGCCGACGGGCAGGACGGCTGTGTCGCGGGCATGTTCGCGATCTGGTCCGGCTGCATGATCCTTGCCAGCGGCGGCGTGACCGCCGGTCTCGCCGGGATGCTGCTTGCGACAAGCATTGTCGTCCTGGCATTCAATCTGCGCGGCAAGGTCTTTCTGGGCGGAACAGGCGCCTATGGCGTGACCTTCGTCCTCGGCCTTCTCATCTTGCGCCTGCACAATCATTGGGGCGTGCTGGCCGAAACGATCATCATCTGGCTGTTCATTCCTATCGTCGATTGCCTGCGTCTCATGATCACGCGCCCACTGCAGGGCCGCTCGCCATTCCACGGGGACCGCAACCACTTTCATCATCGCCTGCAGAGACGCTTCGGCGAGAACGCGGGATTGGCGCTCTATCTCGGCACCGTGGCCGCGACGTCCTTTACGGCGACGCTGGCGCCGAAGTCCGCGGCGGCGATTTTGCTGCTGCTCGCAGGACTCTATATCTGCCTGATGCTGCTAACCGGCGAACCGGCCACACGGCCTTTGCCAGTCAAGATTACACGTCGGGAATGACGCGGCATCCATGCGCGTTGACCAATTCGATTTCGATTTGCCCGAAGAACGGATTGCGTTGCGTCCGGCGAGCCCGCGCGACAGCGCGCGGCTGCTGGTTGTCCGGGCGGATGGCGATCTTGTCCACGCACGGGTGCGAGATTTGCCGCAATTCCTGAAAACCGGGGATGCGCTGGTTCTGAACGATACCAAGGTCATTCCGGCGCGGTTGCGTGGCCTACGGATGGCGCGCGCGGATGCGGTCACGACACCGAAGATCGAGGTCACGCTTCACAGGCGCATCGCGCCGGATCGCTTCCTGGCCTTCGCGAAACCTGCACGGAAGCTGGAAGCCGGAGACCGCCTGCTCCTCGGCAAATCGATCGAAGCCGTGGTCGTCTCGCGCAACGAAGGCGGTGAAATCGAGATGAGATTCGCTCTCGGCGGCGCGGTCCTCGACACCGCCATCGCAACGCAGGGGGAAACTCCCCTGCCGCCCTATATCGCGGGAAAGCGCAAACCGGACGCGCAGGATACACACGACTATCAAACCATTTTTGCGAAAGACGCGGCCTCGGTCGCAGCGCCGACAGCAGGTCTGCATTTTACCACCGAGCTGTTCTCCGCGCTGGGCGCCAGCGGCGTAAGCCGGGAGATGGTCACGCTGCATGTCGGCGCCGGCACATTCCTGCCCGTAAGCGCCGAAGACACCAGCGCGCACAAAATGCACGCCGAATGGGCCCATCTGCCCATTGCGGCCGCCGAAAGTCTCAACCGCGTTCACAACACGGGCGGACGCGTCGTCGCTGTCGGCACGACCTCGTTGCGCACGCTGGAGAGCGCCGCCGATGCCGAGGGCCGCCTGCACGGTTTCACCGGCGAGACCGACATCTTCATCACACCCGGCTATCGCTTCCGCGCCGTGGATATTCTGCTGACGAATTTCCACCTGCCGCGCTCGACCCTGTTCATGCTGGTCTCGGCATTCAGCGGGCTGGAAACGATGCGCGCCGCTTACGCCGAAGCGATCCGGGAGCACTATCGCTTCTATTCCTATGGCGACGCCTGCCTGCTATTCCGGCGCCCATGAGCGGCATTTCTCTGACGATCGACAACACCGACGGCGCTGCACGAACCGGCGTCATCTCCACGCCGCGCGGAGAAATTCGCACGCCCGCGTTCATGACGGTCGGCACGGCGGCAACTGTAAAAGCCATGCTGCCGCAATCGGTCCGCGAGACCGGCGCGGACATCGTTCTCAGCAACACGTATCATTTGATGCTGAGGCCCGGCGCGGAGCGCATCGCGACGCTCGGCGGCCTGCACAGATTCATGGGCTGGGAGCGCCCGATCATCACGGACTCCGGCGGCTTCCAGGTGATGTCGCTCGCCAAGCTGCGCAGGATCACAGAGGAAGGCGTGCGCTTTCGCTCGCATATCGATGGCTCCGAACATTTCCTCTCGCCCGAGCGCGCGATGGAGATTCAGCGTCTGCTCGGCTCCGACATCCAGATGGTCCTTGACGAATGCCCGGCCTATCCCGCGAACAAGACCGACATCGAGAAATCGCTGGCGATGACGACGCGCTGGGCGAAGCGCTCGCGCGAGGCGTTCGGCGATCAGCCGGGCCGCGCCTGCTTCGGCATCGTGCAAGGCGGCGTGTTCGCCGATCTGCGTCAGCGCTCCGCCGAATCGCTGATCGAGATCGGTTTCGATGGCTATGCCTGCGGCGGTCTCGCGGTCGGCGAAGAACAATCCGCGATGTTCGAGACACTGGATGCGACCGTGCCGCTGCTGCCGAAGGACAAGCCGCGCTATCTGATGGGCGTCGGCAAGCCGGACGATATTGCCGGCGCCGTGCTGCGCGGCATCGACATGTTCGATTGCGTACTGCCGACCCGTTCGGGCCGAAACGGACAGGCGTTCACGCGCGGGGGAACCTTGAACCTGCGCAACGCATGTCACGCGGAGGATTCGGGTCCGCTCGATCCCGAATGCCGCTGCCCGGCTTGCCGCCAGTTCAGCCGCGCTTATCTCCATCACACGGTGAAAGCGAACGAGATCATCGCCTCAATGCTGCTGACCTGGCACAACCTGACCTACTATCAGGATTTGATGGCGAGTCTTCGAAAAGCCATATCCGAAGGGCGTTTGCCGCCGCTCGTAAGCGAGATCGCCGAGGCCTACGCACGCGACGAAAAGGCCGAGACGGAGTGAATTGACCTTCTCAGGCGCGGACACTATGGTCCGCGACCTTTTGAGTGGGCCCATAGCTCAGCGGTAGAGCATTTGACTTTTAATCAAAGGGTCGATGGTTCGATCCCATCTGGGCTCACCAAATAACAATAAAGCAAAACCAGTATGATATCCCGCAGTGCCTGAAGGGTGATGGCATCACGCTGGCACGCTGCAACAGTCGTGCAACAGACTATACTCGATAGCCATGCACTTTCTAACTCGTAAGATTACGCGTGCGTTCGACCCATGCGGGGTTGTGCTTAGCGCGAGAACCTCCCCGCTCATACCAACTCATGGAAGCGGCAGCGCGCTCAAGGCGTTAGTCAGCGTTTCGCGCTCACAGTGACTTGATTAGGCCACACAAACGGCCTGACGGATATTTTGTATCAGGTTGATAGAGACTATTGTGATTTTACTGATCTATCTTGCTGTACAGTCCAGGCAGACGGCAAGGCGTGATGGGCATGGGCTCGGATCGGCGTGCTCCTCGTTGTTGCGTCATCAGTAGCCTCCAAGGCTTTGTTCAGCGCGTCTTGCCGCGATTGGAATGCTTGAACTACTGCGGCGCTCTTCGTTAGGGAGCACAAGGCCTTGAAAGACTCGAAATGCTAGCGGCGCCGGACCATTTTCGCATCAGACTATTCTCCGATGCCATGGTGCCGCGGGAGCAAAGCTTTCCTGCATGGAACCGCCTTCTGAACAAGTGGCTTGTCCGTGCCGACGGGCGATCGCTGGAAAAGGATGCGTTTTCCGTGTCTGTGCGTCTGCGCGCTTTGCCCGACCTGCGCTACGGTTGGGGAGCAATAGGCGCGTCGCATTATGAGCGCTCTTTCGCCGTCACGGCGCAGGAAAACGACGACATCATGCTATTCGTAAATCTGGGCGGCGAATGCATCGGCAACCGGACGGGCCGGGAAACAAGACTTGCGCACGGACAGGCCTATATTGTGTCCTGCTGTGAGACTGGTTCGTACACACGGCCGACGGGCGGCGAGCTTCTCTGCGTGCGTACGCGGCGTGAGGATTTGCAACGATTAACTCAACGGCTGGACGACAAGGTCGGTAGCGTCATTCCGGCCGAAAGTGAAAGCCTGCGTCTTCTTTCCGGCTATTTGCGCACCATCGGAGACACCGAACCCCTCAAAGAAGAGCCCGTACGAAAGCTGGTGACACAGCATGTACAGGCACTCCTCGCGATCGCACTTGGCGGTCTCCCGGAGGCCGATGAGTCCGCGCAAGCAGGCAGCGTTCGCGTGGCCAGGCTCAAGACGGCCAAGGCCATCGTTCAGAAACACGCCACAGATCCTGATCTTTCGGTGGACTTCGTCGCGAGACAGACGCGGATATCCCCGAGAAGTCTGCAGCGCCTTTTCGAAAGCGAAGGCGTCACGTTTTCGGGTTTCGTGACGTCACAGCGTTTGGCAATGGCTTATGAAGCTCTTGCCGACACTCAGAACAAAAAAAGAAGCATCGCGAATATCGCGCTCTCGATTGGGTTCGGCGATATCTCGTATTTCAACCGGCAGTTTCGAGCGCGCTACGGAACAACGCCGTCGGAGATACGACGCTACGAACTCGCGTCCAGGCAAAAGTGAACTGCAAACTCTCGGCAGCGATCCAAAGGCCGCCTTCCAGCATAAGAACAAAAAGGCAACAAACATGGACAAGAGTCCATCCACTCTTCATTATGCGGTTCAACTTCGGACACACAAATGCGGAGGCCAAAGCCTGTCTGTCGCTCTGCTCTAAATCTGTCGTCCTGATCCAAGATGCCGCGCTGCGCGCGGTGATATTTGGACTTCACCTGATTGGTGCGCGACTTCGTGAGTTGGTTCATTCCATGAGTAATGCTTCGCGAGAATATTTGTTTACCGTCGGCTATGTCGCCGGTCTTGGTCTCGTCGGCGCTGCAGCTGTGCTAGCCGCCACGTTTCTACTCCAAATACCCACTTGGTGAACTGGTAGGTATCCCTCCGCAAGGCCTCAGACCTGTGACGTGCCTAATTCGGGACGCGGCTGCGGCAGGATCAAGAGCCAATCAATTCTGCGCGGTTTATACGCGGCTTAGAACTGGCCGCGAGACCGCTATGGCGTTCCTCGCATCCACGGACGTAGGATGGGCGCAACGGAGACGAATTCAATGAGAACTGTTTTGGCCGTCGCGATCGCGTCGCTGTCACTTGCCGGTTGCGGAAGCATGGACTTTTTCGGCGACTCGATCACGCCGCCACCACAAACCGCGCCCGCGAGTTCAACGCAAACCATGAGCTCAAATGCTGCGGCTCCGGCGGACCCTGCCGCGATACCGTCCCCGTCTACGTCCTCCCCTGCAACGTCTACGGCCCAAGCCGCTGCTTCTTCCAAAACGCACTGCACCGCGCTCGCGAAGCAGCGCGCCACGGATGTGGCATTCCAGGGCGAGGACAGCGATACGCAGGAATCCGTTTACAACCGGACCTATTCCGATTGCGTGACCTGGGATCTCAAGCACAACGTCTACTAGGCGCTACGCTTTCGCATCGGCTTCGACGCGCATTTTTATGATCTTGTCCGGCGCGCCGGAGATTGCGCCGTTGTTATGCTCGCCGCCTTTTTTTATGGCATCGACGTGCTCCATGCCTTCAACCACCTGTCCCCACACGGAGTATTGACGGTCGAGCCACGATGCATCGTCGAAGCAGATAAAGAACTGGCTGTTGGCGCTATGCGGATCGGAGGTGCGCGCCGCGGAGACCGTTCCGCGTCTGTGCTTCTCGCCGGAAAACTCCGAGCGTAGATCGTCGAGATCGGAACCGCCCGAGCCCGTGCCGGTCGGATCGCCGGTCTGCGCCATGAAACCCGGGATCACGCGATGGAACACGACGCCGTCATAGAATCCTTGCCGGGTCAGTTCCTTGACCCGTGCCACATGATTCGGCGCAACATCCGGTTTAAGCGCGATGACCACCGGCCCCGACTTCAACTCCATGATCAGCGTATTCTCCGGATCGCGCGCCATCAGCTTTTTGCTCCTAACTCTCTGCACCGCTTCACAAGACGTTCAGCGACGTAAGGCGTCGTGAATTGCGAGATGTCGCCGCCATACATCGCGATTTCCTTCACCAGACGCGAGGCAATGGCCTGGTTGCGCGGATCGGCCATGAGGAAGACCGTCTCGATCTCCTTGTCCATACGCTGGTTCATGGCCGCCATCTGGAATTCATACTCGAAATCCGACACCGCACGCAGGCCACGAATGACAACTGTCGCACCCACTTCATGCGCGAATTTCACTTGGAGAATATCGAAAGATCGAACTTCGATAGTCGCACGCCCATCGCCCAGGCTCTGCGCTTCATGGCGCATCATGTCGATACGCTCGGCAAGGGTGAACATCTGTTTCTTGGCATCGTTGGACGAGACGATGCCGATCACGAGATGATCGACGATCTTGATCGCGCGCTTGATGATGTCGGTGTGGCCCAATGTCGCCGGGTCGAACGTACCCGGATAGAGCCCGATCAGCTTCTTGACCATGACGCCCCCTTAGCCAGCGCCTTCGTCGCCGGACACATCCTCGATGCGCTCGACCGAGACGACGCGCTCGCCCTCGTCCACACGAAACACGGTCACGCCCTGGGCAGCGCGGCCCTGGACCGAAACACTGCTCACCGCAACGCGGATCGTCTGGCCCGTATCGCTGATGAGCATCAGATCGTCGGATTCATCGACCGGGAAAGCGGCGATGATCGCGCTGTTCTTGCGGCCCATGCCCATGGCGACGATACCCGAACCGCCGCGGCCCGTGACACGGTATTCGTAAGATGAGGTGCGCTTGCCAAAGCCACCGCCGGACACCGCAAGCACGAACTGCTCCTTCGCGCCTAGTGCCGCGTAACGCTCCGGCGTCAGCGTCGCCTCTTCGCCGGCCGTCTCATCGTCATCGGCAATCTCTTCGACCGGCGCATCCTCGCCGAGCGCAGCCCGGCGTGCCGCGTTGGCCTGTTTGAGATAGGCGCGGGCCTCCGCCGTCTCGGCATCCGTGTGATGCAGAAGGGTCAGACTCACGACCTCGTCGCCCTCGGCCAGTTTGATCCCGCGAACGCCAGTGGAATCGCGGCCCTTGAACACGCGCACATCGGTCAGCGCAAACCGGATGCACTTGCCGAGCTTCGTGGTCAGCAATACGTCGTCCTGATCGGTGCAGGTCGAGACGCCGACGATGCCGTCCCCGGCTTCGAGCTTCATCGCGATCTTGCCGTTGCGATTGATGCTGGCAAAATCGGACAGGAGGTTGCGCCGCACATCGCCGGATTTCGTGGCAAAGACGACATTGAGATTTTCCCACTGCGATTCGTCTTCCGGCAACGGCAGGATCGTCGTGATACGCTCGCCCTCGGACAGCGGCAGCAGGTTGACCATCGCCTTGCCCTTGCCCTGTATGCGGGCTTCGGGGAGGCGCCAGACCTTGAGCTTGTAGGACATGCCGTTCGAGGAAAAGAACACCAGCGGCGCATGCGTCGAAGCCACGAAGAGGTTGGTAACGTAGTCTTCTTCGCGCGTCGCCATGCCCGAGCGGCCTTTGCCGCCGCGGCCCTGCACGCGATACTCACTGATCGGCGTGCGCTTGATGTAACCGGCATGCGTGACCGTGACGGCCACGTCCTCGCGCTCGATCAGCGCTTCGTCCTCGATCTCCACGTCCGCGTCGATGAGTTCAGTCAGACGCGGTGTCGCGAATTCGTCCTTGATCGCTCTCAACTCGTTCCGCGCGATCTCCAATACGCGCGCGCGCGAGCGCAAAATGTCGAGATAGTCGCGGATGGCTTCACCGAGCTTCGTCGCTTCCTCGTTGATCTCATCACGGCCGAGCGCGGTCAGACGCTGCAGACGCAGATCGAGGATGGCTTTCGCCTGCTCTTCCGACATGCGGATCGTACCCTCCGCGCTCAGCGAATGACGCGGATCGGCAATCAATGCGATGAGCGGACCGACATCCTTCGCCGGCCAGTCGCGCGCCATCAACTGCTCGCGTGCAACGGCGGCGTCGGGCGCCGCGCGGATCAGGCGGATAATTTCGTCGATATTCGCAACAGCGACCGCGAGCCCGACCAAAATATGTCCACGGTCGCGGGCCTTGGCGAGATCGAACCGCGTGCGCCGCGTGATCACTTCCTCGCGGAAATGCACGAACGCCGCGATCAGGTCCTTCAGATTCAATAGCTGCGGGCGGCCATTGTTCAGCGCCAGCATGTTCACGCCAAAACTCGTCTGCAGCTCGGAGAAACGATAGAGCTGGTTCAGCACGACATCGGACGAGGCATCGCGCTTTAGCTCTATCACGACACGCATGCCGTGGCGGTCGCTCTCGTCACGGATGTCGGAGATGCCCTCGATGCGCTTGTCGCGCACCATCTCGGCGATCTTTTCCTGCAATCGCGCCTTGTTCACCTGATACGGCAGCTCGGTGACGATGATCGCATCGCGATCCTTGCGGATTTCCTCGACCTTGCAGCGTGCGCGCATCAGGACGGAGCCCCGCCCGCGCGCCAATGCGCCGCGCGCCGCCTGCTTGCCGATGATCATGGCACCAGTCGGGAAATCGGGCCCGGGCACAATCTCCGTCAGCGCATCGAGATTGATCGATGGATCGTCGATATAGGCGAGGCAGGCCTCGATCACTTCGCCCAGATTGTGCGGCGGCACATTGGTGGCCATGCCGACAGCGATGCCGCTGGAGCCGTTGACGAGAAGATTGGGAAACCGCGCCGGGAAAACCGTGGGCTCCTTCTCGGAGCCGTCATAATTGTCGCGGAACTCGACCGTGTCCTTTTCGATATCTTCCGTCAGCGCGTGCGCGATCTTGGCGCGGCGCACCTCGGTGTAGCGCATGGCGGCGGGTTCATCGCCATCGACAGAACCGAAATTGCCCTGGCCGTCGACCAGCGGCACGCGCATGGAGAATTCCTGCGCCATGCGCACCAGCGAGTCGTAGATCGCCTGATCGCCATGCGGATGGTACTTACCCATCGTGTCGCCGACGACGCGGGACGATTTGCGATAGGCTTTGTTCCAGTCGTTCCCTGTCTCGTGCATCGAATAGAGAATGCGGCGATGCACGGGCTTGAGCCCGTCACGCGCATCGGGAAGCGCGCGCGACACGATCACGCTCATCGCATAATCGAGATACGAGCGCTTCAGCTCGTCTTCGATCGCAATGCCGGAAATGCTGCCGCCGGACGGCGGCGCGGGGTGGCCTTCGTCGCTCAAAGGATGGTCCTGACGGGGCCGGATTCGGGGCTAAAAATCATGCCGGATTGGTAGCATTTTAGGGCCGGAGTCACCAGAAAAAGCGACCCTCAAATCCCACACAATATCCGTCATGGCCGCCCTTGAGGCGGCTATCCATCCGGCGCGTGTCGCGCGCCGAAGTGACCTCTTTTTACGCTCGCAGACGCGAGCGCGATGGGTGGCCGGGTCAAGCCCGGCCATGACGAGTTTGAGAGATCAGAACGGAATTTCGTCGTCCATTTCGCTGCGGTCGAAACTGGCCGGAGCCTCGCCGGCACCACCGCCAAAGGAGCGGCCACCACCGCCGCCCTCACCGCCGCCTTTGGTATCGAGCATGGTCAGCTCACCACGGAAGTTCTGGAGCACGACTTCGGTCGAGTATTTCTCGTTGCCGTCCTTGTCGGTCCATTTGCGGGTCTGCAGCGAACCCTCCAGGTAGACCTTGGAGCCCTTGCGCAGGTATTTCTCAGCGACCTCTGCGAGGTTTTTGTTGAAGATGACCACACGGTGCCACTCGGTCTTCTCCTTGCGCTCGCCGGAGGACTTGTCACGCCAGGTCTCGGAGGTGGCCAGGGAGAGGTTCACGACCGCATCCCCGCTCTGCATGCGGCGGACTTCTGGATCCTTGCCCAGATTGCCCACCAGAATGACCTTGTTCACGCTTCCCGCCATCGCTTTCACCTTCCGTAGCCAACCGGCCGGACCCTAAGCCCGGCCTGCGCGCGCCGCTATTGCCCGGCCCGAATGTTCTCTTTATGTTCCGATTGAAATCGAGTCAATCCCCAGCTTCTTGAGGGCCGCGTGTCACGCTGCTGCCAACCCGCTGACAGCTTGCGATTTAGGCTCCCCGTTACCATCTGTAGGGACGGGTCCTGCGCGGCTGCGCGCGCGCACCTCATCCACGGAACCTTCACGCACATGCGGTTGCCGCGACCATCCCGGCTAGCCACACTGCGCGTTTCGACTGACGGAAAGACATGCTGAAACGGTTGGGAATTGCATCGCTCTTTTGCCTGATGGCACTGCCCGCATGGGCAGGAAGGACTCAAATCGTCGTGCAGTGGACCCACGAGATCGATTGGTTCGGTGTTCAAACATTGCTCGATAATCATGCTCAGGAAATGGGTTACGATTCCGATGGCAACGACATCGGCTCAGGAACCGTGAACTTCTACCTCTACGCCTCCGACGCAACTGTTGACGGCGTTGTTCGCCATCTGATTGCGATGGAGGCCCAACACCAGTTGCCTCCAGAAATGCGGATCGGTGTTGCGGTCTACAAAGATGTAGCTCGCAAGGATTGGACCTACCGAGCGGCTTATCCAGCCAGTCTGAAGAACTTCGACATTATGTATCGAAAGAACTGACGCACTCATGCTGAAGAACATCTCCATCCGCGGCGCGCGCGAGCACAATCTGAAGAACATCGACGTGGAGATTCCGCGCGACACGCTGACCGTGCTCACCGGATTGTCCGGTTCGGGCAAATCCTCGCTCGCCTTCGACACGATCTATGCCGAGGGGCAGCGCCGTTATGTCGAGTCATTGTCGGCCTATGCGCGCCAGTTCCTGGAGTTGATGCAGAAGCCCGATGTCGACCATATCGAGGGCCTGTCGCCCGCAATCTCCATCGAGCAGAAGACGACCTCGCGCAATCCGCGCTCGACCGTCGGCACGGTGACCGAGATCTACGACTATCTGCGCCTGCTGTTCGCGCGCGTCGGCGTGCCCTATTCGCCCGCGACCGGGCTGCCGATCGAAAGCCAGACGGTCAGCCAGATGGCGGACCGCATCCTCGCGTTGCCGGAAGGCACGCGCCTGTTCCTGCTCGCGCCCATCGTCCGCGGCCGCAAGGGCGAGTACCGCAAGGAGCTCGCGGAGCTTCAGAAGAAGGGTTTCCAGCGCGCCAAGATCGACGGCAAGTTCTACGATCTCGGCGAGACACCGGTGCTCGACAAGAAGCTCAAGCACGATATCGAGATCGTGGTCGACCGCATCGTGGTGAAACCCGACATCGGCAACCGCCTGCCCGATTCCATCGAGACTGCACTCGGCCTCGCCGACGGATTGCTGTTCGTCGAATTCGTGGACGAGAAGGACAAGAACGGCAAGGCGAAGCAGATGATGCTGTCGTCGAAATTCGCCTGTCCGGTGTCGGGCTTCACCATCACCGAGATCGAGCCGCGCCTGTTCTCCTTCAACAATCCGCATGGGGCGTGCCCGGTCTGCGACGGCCTGGGCACGCAGCTCTATTTCGATCCGGCACTGATCGTGCCCGACGAATCCCTCACCTTGCGCAATGGTGCGATTGCGCCGTGGTCGAAAGGTTCGTCGCCCTACTATCTGCAGACGCTGGAAGCGCTGGCGAAGCACTACAAATTCTCACTCAACGAGCCGTGGGAGGATCTGCCAAAGAAGGCACGCGAGATCATCTTGCATGGCTCCGGCGAGGACGAGATCAAGTTCGTCTATGACGATGGCATGCGCCGGTACGAGACCAAAAAGCCGTTCGAAGGCGTCATCCCCAACATGCAACGCCGTTTCAAGGAAACGGATTCGTCATGGGTGCGCGAGGAGATGGAGCGTTTCCAGGACACGAGCCCGTGCGAGGCGTGCAAGGGCTATCGCCTGAAGCCCGAAGCGCTCGCGGTGAAGATCGGCGGGCTGCATATCGGTCAGATCGGCGAGATGTCGATCAAGAAGTCGGACGAATGGTTCCGCGACATCGAAAAGCAGCTTAATAAGCAGCAGCGCGAGATCGCGACGCGGATTCTGAAGGAAATCCGCGCGCGGCTGAGATTCCTGGTGAATGTGGGCCTGGACTATCTGACCTTGAGCCGCAACTCCGGCACATTGTCGGGCGGCGAGAGCCAGCGCATTCGTCTGGCATCGCAGATCGGTTCGGGACTGACAGGCGTTCTATATGTGCTCGACGAACCGAGCATCGGCCTGCATCAGCGCGACAATGAGAAGCTGTTGGAGTCGCTCAAAGGGCTGCGAGACATGGGCAACACCGTGCTCGTGGTCGAGCACGACGAAGACGCGATCCGCCAGGCCGATCACGTCATCGACATGGGCCCCGGCGCGGGCATCCATGGCGGCCATATCATCGCCGAGGGCACGCCGGAAGACATCATGCGCTCGCCGAAGAGCCTGACGGGCAAATACCTCGTTGGCCTCGAGCAAATCCCGGTGCCTGCGAAACGCCGCCCGGCAGCGCACAATCGTTGGCTAAAAGTTTCCGGCGCGCGGGGCAACAATTTGAAGAACGTGTCGGCACAAATCCCGCTCGGCACCTTCACCTGCATCACCGGCGTCTCGGGCGGCGGCAAGTCCACGCTTGTGATCGAGACGCTCTACAAGGCCGCGGCGCGGAAACTGAACGGCGCGCGCGAACATCCATCACCATACGACAAGATCGAAGGCCTCGAATTCCTCGACAAGGTGATCGACATCGACCAGTCGCCGATCGGGCGCACGCCGCGCTCGAACCCTGCGACCTATACCGGCGCGTTCACGCCGATCCGCGACTGGTACGCGGAACTGCCGGAATCGAAAGCGCGCGGCTATGCGCCGGGGCGCTTCTCATTCAACGTCAAGGGCGGGCGCTGCGAAGCGTGCCAGGGCGACGGCGTCATCCAGATCGAGATGCACTTCCTGCCCGATGTCTATGTCCAGTGCGATGTGTGCAAAGGCAAGCGCTACAACCGCGAAACGCTGGAAGTGAAATTCCGCGACTATTCGATTGCGGACGTTCTCGACATGACGGTGGAAGCCGGCGCCGAGCTTTTCAAGGCGGTGCCGTCGATCTTCGAGAAGCTGGAAACGCTGAAGCGTGTCGGCCTCGGCTACATATCCATCGGCCAGCAGGCGACGACGCTTTCCGGTGGCGAGGCGCAGCGCGTGAAGCTGTCCAAGGAACTGTCGCGCCGCGCAACGGGCCGCACGCTCTACTTCCTCGACGAGCCGACGACCGGCCTGCATTTCCACGACGTGAAAAAGCTGCTCGAAGTGCTCCACGAGCTCGTCCAAAGCGGCAACACGGTTGTGGTGATCGAGCATAATCTCGAAGTCATCAAGACCGCGGACTGGATCGTCGATCTCGGCCCCGAAGGCGGCGATGGCGGCGGCGAGATCGTGGCGCAGGGCACACCGGAGGACGTTGCGAAGGTCGCGCGGTCCTACACGGGTCAGTACCTGAAAACGCTGCTCAAAGGCCGCACACCGGAAAAGATCGGGCCGTCGAAAAAGCTCAGGGCTGCGGAGTAAGAAGGTGACTCTCTACAAGCACCCTCGCTGCTACGCGAATGGTGACGGCAATTGTTCACCGATAATTTCGAAGGAACATTTTATTTCTGCCTCCCTTTTGCGCAGGTTGGAACTGAACAAAACAATAAAAGTGGCTGGGTTAAGTTGGCAAAGGCCAGAAACATTTGATCTGATTTCTATTGCGTCTTTTGGATCGAACATTCTTTGCGACCGCCATAACAGTAACCTCAGTCGACTAGACAATTCGATTTTGCAATTCGTGAACACACTTCACGCCATCGACAAAAAACAATTCAGAAAGGATGTGAGCTTTTCTGGCAGCGATATCGAAAGATGGATGCTCAAATGCGTGGTTGGGTTGGCATTTTCGGGAAATGCGAAGGGCCGAGTAGAGCAGAGTTGGATTGACGTTTTGTTCAGGCGGGCAAATTGGCCTGATCGCGCGGGTTTGTACTTCGCGACGAACAGCGCCAATCCGACTTTTCATACAGACAGCTTCCTCGTGGAAACGCTTTCAGGCCAAGATGGCGTCATTCGGGGGGCGCGCATTTTCTTGCAGGGCTTTCCATTCTCAATTCTGCTCGGAAAGCCCAGTATGCCAAACACATTTGGTCTTTGGCGCCCTAGAGGGATGATCTTTCGTTTTACGAAAACTGAGGCTCGGATCAAATTTAAGTGGAAGTCAGCATTCAGCGACACTGCAGCAATTCTTAGCCGCATTGGAGCGTATGACCGGCCGCCGCCAACCTGGCGCGAGTGGGAGAAAGCCGGTTAGTTGCCAGTCTGATCGCTCGATTTAGTTGCCAACGCCTTATATGCATACGCCGCCGCGCCAGAGGCCAGACCGACGCTGAACGGCGCGATGATTAGCTGCACACCGAGCATGACCGAGATATGAGCGTTCACGATCACATTTATGCGGTCGGCGATGATCTGCTGGCTCAAATGCTCCGTCATTGCCCGGTGAAACAGAGAGATGAGATCGGGTCCGATGAGCGATGCAAAGGCGCTCATGAACACGATAGCCGGCGGCAGGGTCACAAGAAACAGGACACCCGCGATACGCCAGAAATTGCCCTGGGTCAGAACCCAGCCGCGTTCAAAACTGACCTTTTCCTCCACCACCACGACAGGCGCGAGAAGAAATCCCAGCCGCGTGAGCGCATAGAGAAGCCCGCACAATCCGGCAAAAGCAATCAGCACGATCACGCCGCCAACGACCGCCTTGTTGTCTGTCGCACTCACGGCCAGGACGCCGGCGAACATGGCCAGCAGAAATCCGATCATGAGAACGATCATTATCGCAATGAAAAGCAGATAGGCGCCCCACAGGCGCAGCTCCGCGCGGCCAACCGCGATATGGACGAATGCCGGACCGGTCCGCAGTCCGAGCGCCTGGCGGACGACCGGCACGTTGACGCAGGCCGAAAGAAGAACGCTGGCCAGCCAAAGGCCGATGCCCCTGAGCATAATCGCGCCCGCGGCGCTCGGGTTGATGTCCGGCGACGGCGTCGTGTCGCCAAGCGCATAGGGAAGAAAATTGATCACGGCGAGCGCGACCATCGGCACCCAGATCAAACCGATAATTGTGCCGAGCTCACGGAAGGTGAAGGCATAGGCGAAGCGAACGGTTTCGCCAACGGGGAGCTTGTTCATGCCGCGATCTCGGAACGTGTGAGGTTTCTGTAGGCGAATGCGCTGACCGCGGCCGAAAGCCCAAACACGATGGGCATCGTAAGGATCTGAAAGCCAATATAGACCGGAATAATGCTGCGCAGTGCGGGACCGAGTGTCGCCCACATCTCCTGGGGAGGGATGACCCGGTTTTCCAGTGCGGCTTGCTGTATCTTCATCATCGCGGGTCCCAGGAACGGAATCATGATCACCTCACCGACGATAGAGAGCACGATCACCGGCCCCACCACGCAGGCAATCACAATCACTATGATCCGCCAGAAGTTCCCCGCCCCCAGCGCCCAGGATCGTGCGATCCCGAAGCCGCCTTCGGCAACGACAGCGGGCGGGATGAAGAAGAACATCCTTACACCCGCGTAACAGAACAAACAGATCGCAGCGATTGTGGCCGCGAACTCCACGAGGCCGTAAGCGGCCGTGAGCGTGTAGTGCTCGCCCAGCCAGTACACGCAGGACACCGCGGCAAATATCAAAAATCCTCCGATCACGAACAGGATGACCGCAGCGATCATTCCCCCGAGCAGGCGCCACACCGCGCCACCGAGCGAGAAATACACGAACACCGGCCCTTCGATCAGGCCAAGCGCCTTGCGCTGGAGTCCAACCTGCACCATCGCAAACAGCAGATAGAACAAAAGTTCGATCGGCAGAATGAGCCCCAGCATCTTGAACGCGATCCCGGACAAAATGACCTGGTTGTGCGCCACGTCGGGATTTGCGGACCAATCCAGACCCTGGAAATCGGGGAGCAGCATCCACACCGCACCGCCGACCACGGCGACCATGATCACGACAGGAAGCCACGCAATTCCGAAAATCGACAGGATGTTGGAGAACACGAACTTGTAGGTGTCCCCGATCGTCCGCTCGAGTGGAATCTTCATCGCACGCCCCTGAACCGCCCGCAGTCTATCCTAATCGGCGCCTGCCGCTGCGGCAATGCAAGGAAGTTTCCGTGACATGCGCGCAAGCTGTCGGCTAGGGTTAATGCAGAATATCCCCGGGGTTGGAAATGCGCTTTGCCGAATACGCAAGATATGACGGCCTTGGACTCGCGGCGCTTGTCGCAAAGAAGAAGGTCCAGCCCATCGAACTGCTCGATGAGGCCATCGCGCGCGCGGAGGAGCTGAATCCGAAACTCAACGCCGTCGTCTACAAGGACTATGAGCGCGCGCGGGAAAAGGCCAAAGGCAAACTCCCGAAAGGCCCGTTCACCGGCGTGCCGTTCCTGCTGAAGGATATTTTCGCGCTCGCCGAAGGTGTGCCGACACGTCAGGCGTCCCGGTTCTTCCCGCCCATTCCATGGCCGCACGATTCCGAATTGACGGCGCGGTTCAAGCGTTCGGGCCTCATCCCTTTCGCCAAGACGAACGTACCGGAGTTCGGTCTGGTGCCGACGACGGAGTCGAAGCTCTATGGCGCCGCGCACAATCCGTGGAGTCTCGACCACTCGACGGGCGGTTCTTCCGGCGGATCCGGCGCGGCGGTGGCGGCGGGGATTGTGCCCCTCGCCCATGCCAACGATGGCGGCGGGTCGATCCGCATTCCCGCCTCGTGCTGCGGACTTGTCGGCCTCAAACCGACGCGCGCGCGCATCAGCTACGCGCCGGATTTCGACAGCACCATCGACGGTCTCGGTGCCGAAGGCGTGGTGTCGCGCACGGTGCGCGATACGGCCGCGGCGCTCGATGCGGTTGCGGGATATGTTCCTGGCGATCCTTACTGCGCGACGCCCGAGCCCGCCTCCTATCTCGATGGCATGAAGCGCAAGCCGAAAAAGCTGCGCATCGCGTTCTCCACCAAGAAGCTGGACGGCTCGGCGTTGCATCCCGATTGCGTTGCGGCGGTGAAGCACGCCGCGAAACGCTGCGCCGATCTTGGGCACGAAGTCGAAGAAGCGATGCCGGATCTCGATCAGGCAGCACTGATTCCGATGTTCATGGTACTGTGGGGATCGAACCTCGCAGCCGGCATCGACACGATTGCCGCCCTCACCGGTCAGACCCCGAAACCGGACTTGTTTGAAGGGCTCACCTGGGGCCTCTACGAGTCCGGCAAGAGCGTGACCGCCAGCGATTATCTGCGGGCCAAGCACGGCATCAATGCCGCCGCACGCTCGGCCGCGAAGTTCCACGAAACCTACGACATGTGGCTCAGCGCGACGCTGGGCTCACCGCCCGCGAGGCTCGGCACGTTCGACATGGAGGAACGCGATCCGCAGAAATCGTTCGCGCCGCTGATAGACTATGTGCCGTTCACCGCCATGCAGAACGTGACCGGCCAGCCCGCCATCAACATGCCGCTGCACTGGAACAAGGACGGCTTGCCGATTGGCGTACAATTCGTTGGGCGTTTCGGCGACGAACTGGGTCTGCTGAAGCTGGCCGCACAGATCGAGAGCGCAGCGCCGTGGATCGATCAGTACAAGAAGATAAAGGTGTAAGATGGCCTTTGCGGAATACGATCAATATGACGGTCTCGGTCTCGCGCATCTCGTGCGCCGGGGCGATGTCTCCGCGCTCGAACTCGTCGACGAATGCATCGCGCGCATAGAGCGTCACAATCCGAAGCTCAACGCCGTCGTCTACAAGGCCTATGACGAGGCGCGCGCCACCGCGAAGGGCAGATTGCCCGACGGCCCGTTCAAGGGCGTGCCGTTCCTCATCAAGGACATCAACATGGCCGTCGCGGGCTGGCCGATGACCAATGGCTCGGCCTTCCTGCGCAATCACGTTTCCAACGCCGACGCCGAACTGACGAAGCGCTATCGCGATGCCGGCGTGGTTCTTGTGGGCAAGACCAACACGCCGGAGTTCGGCATTCCGGGAACGACGGAAGGCCGTCATCTTGGCATCTGCCGCAATCCCTGGAACCCGGACCATTCTTCGGGCGGTTCGTCCGGCGGCGCGGCATCGGCCGTGGCAAGCGGCATGGTCGCGCTCGCGCATGGCAGCGACGGTCTCGGCTCCATCCGCATTCCCGCGGCGCAGTGCGGGCTCGTCGGATTGAAGCCGACGCAATATCGCAATCCCGGCGCGCCGGATGACCGCAACCGCGCGCACGGACTCGTCTGCGATCATGTGCTGACGCGCACCGTGCGCGACTGCGCGGCGATGCTAGATGCGACCGGTTATCCTGAAGACGACGCGCCCTACCCACCGCCGCCGAAGGCGCGGCCGTATATGGAAGAAATCCAGACCTCGCCCGGCAAGCTCCGCATCGCGTTCTGCACCGAGACGCCGAGCAAGACCGAGCCGAACGCCGATGTGCAGAACGTCTTCGACGAGACGGTCGAATTGCTCGGCGGACTCGGGCACACGATGATCGAGAAGAGGACGCTGCCTATCGACTGGCGCACGCTCTATCGCGCGCAAGGTTCGGTGTCCGGGGCGATGTTCGCCGCGGCAATAGACGATCTGATCGCCACGCAAGGCCGCGAACCTCTGGATGAGGAGATGGAGCCGCTGGCATGGGCGAGCTACAAGGGCAGCCGCAAGCTCACCGCGTCGCAGGTCGGCTGGGGTCTCGGGCAATTGCGCCTCATGAGCCGCCAGATCCTGTCGCTGTGGCGCGAATTCGATGTGCTGCTGATGCCTGTCACGATCACCCAGGCGCCGCCCATCGGCCATCTCGATCCGGTGAATGTCGAGCCGAAGGAGTTCAACCGCCGCCAGGCGCGCGTCTTCGGTTATACGCCGCCGTTCAACATCACGGGACAACCCTCGCTCTCGCTGCCGCTCGGCATGTCGTCCGACAAATTGCCCATCGGCATGATGTTCACGGCACGATACGGCGACGACGCAACTCTATTCCGTCTGGCCGCGCAGCTCGAGCAGGCGCGCCCCTGGATCGACCGCACGCCGCCTGTGTGGGGGTAAGGTGATTTAGATTTCTCACTCGCTCGCCTCCCGCCGTTTCGTTTCGTTCATCGCATCCATGACAGTGGCGTATTGCCCTGACAAAAGCGTGTCAATTGCGCACAGAACCCGATTATTCCACATGGGCCCCGACTTCACCTCTCGCGGGGGACGCATTGCCGGTCCCAATGAATACACGAAGTGGTCTATCTCTGTCTGAGGCCACTTCGGATTTATCGTGGAAACATCGGCAATTACCTTGTAGGCGTCTATGTGATGCACCGATTGC
>CAZCJI010000003.1:0-26372 GCA_964498625.1 uncultured Rhizobium sp. | reverse complement strand
GGGCTCGCCCGCGGCCCGCTCGCGTTCGCGCGGCGCAGCTTTGACGACGGTCTTCCCCGCGACGCCGGACCCACGCTGCGCAAGCATGTCGCTGTAGCCGCCGGCATATTCGATGAAACGGCCACTGCCTTCCGCCATCAGCACCGACGTGACCGTGCGATCGAGAAAGTCGCGGTCGTGGCTCACCAGCAGGACGGTGCCGGGATAGTCCGCGATCATCTCCTGCAGCAGGTCGAGCGTTTCCAGATCCAGATCGTTGGTCGGTTCGTCCAGCACCAGAAGATTCGATTCCGCCGCCAGGGCACGGGCGAGCAGAAGCCGCGCGCGCTCGCCGCCGGAGAGCACGCGCACCGGCTGGCGCGCCTGTTCCGGTGTGAAGAGAAAATCCTGCATGTAGCTCATGAAATGACGCGGCTTGCCCGCGACCGTCACGGTCGTACCGTGGCCGCCGGTCAGGACGTCGGCGAGCGTGGTGTCGGGCATGAGCTTGCGCCGGTCCTGTTCCAGCGATGCCATGTGGACATTCGCGCCGAGCGCGACGGTGCCGCTATCCGGTTCCAGCCTGGCGGTGAGAAGATTGAGCAGCGTCGTCTTGCCGGAACCGTTGGCGCCCACGATGCCGAGACGATCGCCGCGCAGAACGCGGATCGAGAAATCGTCTACGATCGTGCGGCCATCGTAACTTTTCGAAGCGCGTTTCGCCTCGATCACCAGCGTGCCGGAAAGATCGGCTTCGCTCGCCGCCATCTTCACACCGCCGGAGACGCGCCGGTGCTCGCGCTTCTGCTTGCGGAGATCGCCCAGACCGGCGAGGCGCTTGACGTTGCGCTTGCGCCGCGCGGTCACGCCGTAACGCAGCCAGTGTTCTTCCTGCACGATCCTGCGATCGAGCTTGTGGCGTTCGAGGTCCTCCTGCTTCAGAACCTCGTCGCGCCAGGTTTCGAATTGCGCGAAACCGCGATTGAGCAGCCGCGTCGCGCCGCGGTCGAGCCACAGCGTGCTGCGCGAAAGATTGGAGAGAAAGCGCCGGTCGTGGCTGATGAGCACCAGCGCGGATCGCATCGAGGCGAGTTCGCTTTCGAGCCATTCGATGGCCGGAAGATCGAGATGATTGGTGGGCTCATCGAGCAGGAGAATATCGGGCGACGGCGCCAGCACGCGCGCCAGCGCTGCGCGCCGTGCCTCTCCACCCGACACCTGACCGGTCTTTTCTTCGCCGGTCAATCCGAGCGCATTCAACAGGTAAGTGACGCGATGCGGATCGTCACCCGGGCCGAGCCCGGCGCGCGCGTAGTCGCCGAGAGTCTCGACGCCCGAAAAGTCCGGTTCCTGCGGCAGATAGCGGATGGTTACGCCCGGCTGCACGAAGCGCTCGCCGGAGTCCGGCTCGATCAGGCCGGCGGCGATCCTGAGCAGGGTCGATTTTCCGGAGCCGTTGCGGCCGACGACGCAAAGCCGCGCGCCGTCATCGACGGCAAGCTCCGCGCCGTCGAGAAGCGGTGTGCTGCCATAGCTGACATGAACGTCTTTGAGAAAAAGGCGAGGGGCCATCGCCGCAGGCAATAGCCATCCTCATTCCAGGACGCAAAAGAAAAAGAGCCGGGCATCGTTTAAAGATGCCCGGCTCGGTTCAGGGACTTAGCCTCTATCAGTGATGGTGATTGTTACTACTGCTGCCACCGCTCGAATGGCCGCTTGAAGAGGGGGAGGGGACGCGGCTGGGAGCGCTTCCGCCGCCGCCGGAATGTCCGAACATCCCGCCGCCGCTGCTGCCGCCACTGTGACCGAACATGCCGCCACCGCTGGAGCCACCACTGCTGCCTCCACCGCTGTGGCCGAACATGCCGCCACCGCTTGAGCCGCCGCCGCTGCGCGAGAACCCGGTCGAATGACTCGATGAGCTGCCATGCGCGAACCCGCCGCCACTTTCGCCTCCCGAGCGAGAGAATCCGCTGCTGGAATGAGAGTAGCCGCCGGAATGCGACACGCCGCTCGCGTGATAGGAGCCCGAGTGGCCGAACCCGCTCTCGTGATGCACGCTGCTTGCACCGCCGACACGCTCATGCACGCCGACATGCATCCCGCCACCGCTAAGGCGCTCATGCGCGGCAATGGCATGACCGGCCGCAACCGAATGGATGCCGCGGTCGTGGAAGCCGTGCAACGAATTGCCCGGAAACCCGCGATGGAAGTTCGCGGAAAAGCGGGCGCGGTCGAACGCTCGGTTCACGATATGACCATGCGCGAGGCCGAGATGGCCCCAGCCGCGCGTGTGGCCGATGAACCGGCCATAGCCGCGGCGATCGATGATGCGCCCGCGGATGTTGCCGGCGAAGATGTCCACGGCTGGCACGAAGGCCCAAAGGCTGTAGAACGCCGCGGCATCGAGCACGCCTTCATAGCCGTACCAGCTCGCCCAATAATCGGGATATTCACCGACGCCGTCCCATTCCCCCGGCGGGATCGGGAACCAGCCGAGATAGTCGTCGTTGGCGCGCCACGTCACCCACGCCGGACCCCATGTGTAATCGGGCACCCACAGCCAGCCGCCGTAATTCGGATCGTAGCCCCAGCGTCCGTAGTGATACGGCGTGTCGCCCCACGGATCGGCGGAAACCCAGACCGAACCATACTCGTCGCTGTCTTCCCAATGACCGTTCTCGTAAGGACGGAAATTCGCCGCATCAGGATGCCACGACCAGCCCCAGCGCGGATGCTGAACCCACTTGCCATAGGGTTGAAGTTTATCATGGAAGGATTGGTAGCTGATGATGTCGACATCGCCGCTGTCGCCGCTATCGCTGGCGGTGTTCGTCGCGACGGCCGAAGGCTGGCCCGTCGCGGTATCGACGAGCTTGCCGTTGAGCAGCGCGTAATTCGTCTTCGACAGCTGCGGGGGATTGCCCTGGTTCTGCTCGACCAGGATCGTGCTGTCCTTCACGTCATAGGATTGCACCAGACCCTTGCCGTTGCCGGTGAGATCGGCGGTGCCGAGGCGCTTTCCATCCGACCCGTAGACGAAGAGCACCTGCGAGGTCTGGCCGTTGTTCGCGCAATTGCCGACGAACACGGAATCGTTCGTGTCGGTGGATGTGGTGTGGCCCGAGACGTCGCCGGTCTTGGTGTCGCCGAAGACTTCGAACTGATATTGCGCGAGGTCGAACTTCCCGTCCTTGAGCAGCAGTGTCGAGAACTTGCCGTCCGCGGAGCATGGCGTTCCGGACACGTCGATCTGCGCGTTGCGGAGATCGCCGGAGCCGCCGGCACTCCCCATCATGCCCTTCATCTTGTCGCAGGCGGCCAGACCGCCCGCGAGCGCGATCACCGCTGTGATCGAAACCAGATTGCGTGAAAACATATGCGGTACCCCCTGTTTAAGAGCTAATGACCCACAGCGGCGACCTTGCCGTGTGAGAAGGTGACGGCGTCCTTGCCGTAGACCCATTTTTCTTTTCCGTTCGGCAATTGCTGGCGATCTTCCGGATTGCCCCAGGAATCAACCACGGCGTCCTGGCTCATGCCGATGTCTATGTTTCCGGCGGCGATCTCCTTGCCGAATTTCTTTCCGTATTTCGCGATGAGTTCTTTCTGCCGCTGTGCAGGATCCTCGGTGCTTTGTTGCTGTTGCTGCTGCTGCGGATTGCCGCCTTGCGCGATCATCTGACGGCAATGATCGATGTCCGGCGCGACGCGCGGATCGTTGGGCAGGATACCCTGGTTGGCGAGATCGGAAGGATTGAGGTTGTATTGACTCTGCAGGCAATTCTGCACATCGGGTTCGACGCTGTTTTGCCACGACGCCCGTGCGGCGGAGGCCTGCATGCCTTGCAGGAGCTGTCCGAAGAAACCACCATTGCCGTTGTTGTCCTGCGCGCGTGCGCAATTCGCGCTCGTGAAGAACGTCGCGCAGACGGCGATTGTCACAAGTGCTGCCGGCCCGAATTGCCGACGCATAATGGAAGTCACGACAGCCCCATCCCCGGCTCAGTGCTTGCGCCCCGTTAACGAGGAGTTAACTAAAACCCTTGGTAGTCCGCAAGATGCCCGTCTAATCCGGTTGTCTCAAAACGTCGCGGATCATGGAGAAAGCATGAAACATTCGGGTTCCCTATGGGCTCTTTGCCTGGCCTTTTCTTGGATATTCGCGGCCGAGGCGGTGGCCGGTTCGGCCGGACACACAAGCCCATTGTGGAACTATTACAATCGCGCCGACTTCTTTGCTCTGCGCGCGGCCTTGCCGGTCCAAACCAGCGGCGAAACCGATGAGACCGCGTTTCTGCGGGCAGCCACCTCGTCGGCATTTGCGCAGCCTGCGGCATCGGCGCGGCGGCTGGAACAGCTTCTCAACCGACCGCTCACGGACACGGCGCTAGATATTCAGACCCGCGAGCTTTTGATGCTGGACCGCAGGGCGCTGTTTCGGTATCGCGGCGCGCTCGATGCCGTGGCGCCGTTGCTACGAGGACCTCAGCAAAACGAACGGGTGCGCAGCATCGAAAATCGCGCGCGCCTGTTGCGAGCGATCGCCGATGTCGAACCCCAAACCGTAACGGTTGGGAACCGGATGCCGATCTTTCCCGACAGCCGGGGGCATATCGCGGTTTCAATCAATCGCCGGCCTGTGCCGATGTTCATCGACACCGGCGCCAATCTTTCGGTGCTGCCGCGGGGGATCGCGCGCGCTTTGGGTCTGACGATCAGGCCAGCGAACTACGCCGTCGGCTCCTCAGTCGGCGGTCGCGTCGCGGGCGATGTCGCGGTCGGCGATCTGGCTTTCGCAGACGGCACGCGCGTCCGCAACGCGATCTTTCTGATCTTGCCGGACAATGCGGTGCCGGTGGCGTTGCTCGGTTATCCGGTGATCTCGGCGCTGGGCAGTATCGAATATTCCGGCGGTGGAATTATCCTGGGTTCCGGGGCACGGACTTCTGGCAGCACGGCGCTTGCCTTGTCGGGAAACGATCTGCTGCTCAGGGCCCGATATGGGGGACAAGATTTATTGTGCCGCCTCGACTCCGGATCGGGACGTTCCGTTTTCTACGCGCCGTTCTATCGCCGCTTCAGCAGCAGCCTTTTGGATTCCAGCCGAAAATCTCTGCGCGTCGGCGGTGCGACCGGAACCTACAAATTCGGCACGCGGCAGGTTCCGTCTTTGACCATCACGGTCGCGGGGCGCGCGTTTCGACTTGCACCGGAGACGGTTTTCACGGAACCCGTTCGGGACGTTCCAAACCAGGCATTGGCCTGCAACATCGGGCGCGACGTGCTCAGCACCGCGCGCGACTACCGCATAGACTTCGCGAACATGACGTTCGGCTTCGGCTCTTAAGGGTTCACCTTCAGGAACGGAACCGTGCCGCTTGGCACCATCGTCGTCGGCAGATGACCGTCCCACTTCTCCGCAGTCACGAGCGCGGGGAGGCCGGGATTGTCTCGCAGCGCATCGCCGCGGTTGCGGATGGCAGACGCTTCGGCTTCGCCCTGTGCCTTGACTGCATAGGCGGCGGCGTCGGCGCGCGTGCGGGTGGCGGCGGCTTCGGCCTCGGCCTGTTGCTGACGAACGGTCGCTTCCATGCGCGCCTCGACCGCTTCCTCGTACTTGCCGGAGAAGTCGATGTTTTCGATCTGCACCGACTCGATTGAGAGGGGACCGTGGATCACCTTGCGCAGGGCGATGGCAAGTTCGGTGTTGAGTTGGGCACGATCCTGCACCGCGCTCACCGCATTGAACTGCCCGAAGATGTTTTCCGACCAGGTGTAAACCTGCGGCGTCACCAACCGATCGATCATATTCTGGATCGTCTTGTAATCCGTATAGACCGCGCGCGCATCGGTGACGTGGTAGTTGACGGAAACGCGCAGCGTCGCCGGTTGCTGATCGCGTGAATATGTCTTCACGTCGTCGAAGCGGCTGTTCTGCGACTGGATGGAAATGTGCTGCACGGTCTCGAACAGCGGAATCTTGAAACCGAGACCGGGTTCAGCCTCGCTGATCACCGCGCCATTGCGCAGGATCACGCCGCGCTCGCCCTGATCGACTGTGTACCAGGACGACGACAGCACGCTCAGCACGACCAATACGATGACAGCGAGCAACGCCAACGATCCCACGCGCTGCACCGTCCCGTGCGGCGGCGTGCCCTTGCTTCCAAACCTGTCCTGAATGCTCATCGGTCCCTCCCAGGCAGAATCGCCCGCCTGTCAAATATGGGGATGCGCACGGATTCGCCAAGGGCGGCGGTGCGGAGGCGTGCATGCTATAACCGGCCATATCGCACGTGGAGACGCGCAATGAGCCTTGAGCAAATTGGCGGCCTTGCTGTCTTGGCAGCAGTGGCGATTGCAGCATTCTGGGTTTTCTGGCGGAAAAGCCCCAAATCGCATGACTACTACGAGAGTGGAATCGGGATGCAAGAGCCACGCAACGACGGTCAGGGCAACGACTATCTCTAGCGAAAGAGATGCGCGTATTCAGCGTTTTTGCAGAAAATGCAGGATATCGCGGTTGAACTGCTCCGGATCCTGCAAGAAACCGAAATGGCTGACGTCGGGCACGATGAGCAGGCCGGCATTCGGTGTCCAATCCGCCATGGTGCGCGGCTGATCGTGGTTGATGGCTTCGTCATGGTCGCCATCGACGATCCAGGTGGGCACCCTGATCTTCGCGAAATCGGCGCGCGTCCAGTGCGGCTGCGTGTTCCACATCTTGGTGATCTGGGCGACGAACTGGTTGTACTGCTTCGGAGTCGGCGAGAGTCGCTCATATTCCTTGCCGGCGCGCGCGATATAGGCGGTGAACGTCGGGCTGTGCTGGATGTCGCTCACGCCCGAGGGATCGATGTTGGCAGCGAAGGCGAACAGCTTGCTCAGGCGGCCGGGATGCCGCATCGCGATATCGAGTCCGATGATCGCGCCGTCGCTCCAGCCGATCAGCGCAACCTTCCTGATCCTGAGATAATCGAGCAGGCCGACAACATCGTCCGACATCAGGTCGTAGCCATAAGGCTGTGCGTTGCGCGTCGAGCGTCCATGACCCCGGCTATCCATCACGATGACGCGATAATGCGCAGCCACAAGCGCGCGAACCTGATTGCCCCAATAGTCCGAATTGCCGAGACCGCCATGCACGAACAACACCGGCTCGCCCTGTCCGAACGTCGCATACCAGATGCGGATGCCGTTCACAGGCGCATACCCGCTGATGTCAGCCTTGGGCAGGGTCGGCGTGGGCGGCAAGGTCATCCATTGCGGAGCCGCATTCGCCGCTGTGGCCGCGAACATCGCCGCCGCGAAAATCCATCCCCGCATGATGTCCCTCAACGCGTTGTGTCGCCGCCGATCAGTATCACGCCGGCGACGATCAATGTCACGGCGATGCCTTTCTGGACGAGGTTGCGGCGCGACAGGTTCTCGCGCCCGAGCTTTGGGAAGAACAGCGACAGGATCATGCCGAACAGGAACACGAAGAACGACGTTGTGCCGCCGATCGCCTGTACGAGGCTCACTGGCCCGAGCAGCGAGGCATAGCGCGCCGCCAGTCCGCCGCCGAGATTGATCACTTCGTTCGCGGCATTGATCCCAAGCACGGCGCCTGGATGTTTCCGGAACATGCCGAAGAACTGGTGGCGGATGCGCGGGATCGCAAGCAGCACCGCGCCGAACACGGCCTGTCCTGCAAAGCTCCAGAACGTCACCGGCCAGAACGCGTCCTGGATCGCAAAGTATTTGAACATCACCGACGAGCCCGCCAGGACGGCCGTGCAGATGAGGATGGGGGCGACAACGCTCCATTTGAACCGATGTGTGCCGTGCGGGTCGTAGGAAGAAACGACCGCACTCGCCATCATCAGCAACCCGCCAAACAGCCGCCAGCCGGTCAATCTCTCATGCAACACAAAATACGCGATGACGTAGGTGAAGAGAGTCGAGGTCTGGAACAGCGGTGCGATGACGCTCGCTTCTTCCTGCTGCAAAGCGCGCAGATAAAAGTAGATCGCGGTGAGATAAAGCAGCCCGGATATCGAGGTCACAATGATCCCGGTACGGCCGAGGCTCAGCACATCCGTGCACGCCGCGATCAGGGGCATCCCCGGCACGCCGATCAGCGCGGTGAAGATCAGGAGCGCGCCGACATCGCTGTCCTTGAAGAAGCGTTCGACCAGATATTTGTCGATATGGGTGGAGGCGGCCCAGAGGACCGGGCCGCAGAACGCCAGTAGAATCCATGACATGCCGCAAGGTAAGCGGGCAGGGCGCGATCCTCAATCTATTGTCGGCGGATGGGAGTGTGCCTAACCTCGCCATGGCGGGCAAAGACTCGCGATAGAGGGGAACGTCCATGAAGATTCGTCTGGCTTCGATCGCAGCCGCTGCGGCCATAGTCAGCAGCTTGTCATTCGCTCTGACCGCTGCCCCGAACCCCGGCGTCGATGGTGCGCGGATTACCAAGGCCGATCCGGCGGAATGGCTCTCCAACGGGCGCACCTATTCCGAACAGCGCTTCTCTCCCCTGAAGCAGATCGATGCGTCGAATGTCGGCAAGCTCGGCGTCGCGTGGGAGTACCGCACCTATTCCGTGCGCGGTCTGGAAGCGACCCCCATCGTCGCCGACGGCGTCATGTACATCACCAAGTCCTGGAGCATCGTGACCGCGCTCGACGCGAAGACCGGCAAGGAGCTCTGGACTTACGATCCGAAAGTGCCGGGGGGCACGGGGCGCTTTGCGTGCTGCGACGTCGTCAATCGTGGCGTCGCGATATGGAAGGGCGCGGTGTTCGTCGGCACGCTCGACGGTCGGCTCATCAAGCTCGACGCAAAAACGGCCGAGGTTCTGTGGTCGAAGGACACGGTCGAGAACCACGCGCACACCTACACGATCACCGGTGCGCCGCGCGCGTTCGATGGCCTCGTCGTCATCGGCAATGGCGGCGCGGAATACGACTCGCGCGGTTACGTCACCGCCTATGACGCCAACACCGGCAAACAGGTGTGGCGCTTCCACGTCGTGCCTGGCGATCCCAAAAAGCCGCAGGACAACGCGGCGCTGACCAAAGCGCTTAAGACGTGGGACACGACGGGTAAGTATAAGTTCTGGAACATCGGCGGCGGCGGCGCGCCGTGGAATTCCTTTGCCTACGATCCGAAGCTCGATCTCGTCTATTTCGGCACCGGTAACGGCAATCCCTGGAACCGGGAGCTGCGTTCGCCGAAGGGCGGCGACAATCTTTTCCTGTCGTCGGTTGTCGCGCTGCACGCCAGGACCGGCAGGTACGCCTGGCATTATCAGACGACGCCTGGCGATACGTGGGACTTCGACTCCACCGCCGATGTCGTGCTCGCCGATCTCAAGATCGACGGCAAGATGCGCCCGGTGCTGATGCACGCGCCGAAGAACGGCTTTTTCTATGTGCTGGATCGCACCAACGGCAAACTGGTCAGTGCGCAGAAATTCGCGACCGTCACCTGGGCCGACCACATCGACCTGAAGACCGGCCGTCCCGTCGAAAACCCCGACGCGCGCTATACCAAGAAGATGGCCGTCGTGTTCCCGGCAGAGACCGGGGCCCACAACTGGCAGCCGATGGCTTTCAATCCCGAGACCGGTCTCGTCTACATTCCCGCGATGGACGGCGCGGGCATCTTTGTCGGCCAGAAGGAGATCGACTATCACCACGGCGCCTGGAATCTTGGCGTCGATTTCGCGGCTGTGTCGCAAGCTGTGCTCGATCTCATCAAGAGCGGTCATCCGCCGGCAGCATCGACCGGCTACATAAAAGCTTGGGATCCGGTCGCGCAGAAGGAAGCGTGGCAGGTCGCGATGGGCGGCTCCTGGAATTCTGGCATGCTGACCACGGCCGGCAATCTCGTCTTCGGCGGCGATGCTTACGGAATGTTCAGCGCCTATAACGCGACGAACGGCAAGCAGCTTTGGTCCATCGATCTCAAGACAGGCATTCTTGCACCCGCGATGACCTATGAGATCGACGGCGAGCAATACATCGCGCTGCTCGCGGGTTGGGGTGGCGCGGGCGGCCTCTCGGCGTTCAAGGATCCGAATACGGCGCTGTCGAAATATCAGACCGATCAAGGACGCCTGTTCGTGTTCAAGCTGGGCGGCAAGCAGGAGGTCGCGGCGCTGGAGCCGGAAGGAACGCCGCCGGCCGAACCGCCGCCGCAGACCGCCGACGCGGCGACGATCGCGAAGGGCTTCACGCTCTATCATCGTACCTGTCTGGTCTGCCACGGCTTCTATGCGCAGTCGGAGGGCGAGGTTCCCGATCTGCGCCTTGTCGACAAGGCGGTATGGGACCAGTTCGACGACATCGTGCGCGGCGGCATCCTGGCCGATAACGGCATGGCGTCGTTCAAGGACGTGCTCTCGAAGGATGACGCGGCTGCGATCAAGGCCTATATTCTGGACCAGTCCCACGCTGCATGGGATAAGGCCCATCCGAAAGCAAAATGAGGGGGCCGGATGAAATCGCGCTTGTTCTTGACGACTTTGTTGGCCGTATGCATCCAAACTGCTTCTGCATTCGCGGACAAGGACACGCCGTGGCTTGATGACACCACCCTGCTCAAGCAGGTGCAGAATGATCTCGCGGGGCAGGGGATAAAGGGCGTCGCCGCCCACGCTGAAGCGATGGACAAGGCTTTGACGGATGCGCCGCAGTCCATCGCGCTTGCCCGTGAAGCCGGTTACGTGCTCACCGACGGACCGGCGGACACGCTGCTCAGCCTGATGACGGCGGCGACCGCGAAGGATAAGAAAAGTGTCTCGGCGATCGCGAATCCGTATCCGCAGATCGGTCTTTATCTCGGCAGTTATTATGACGAGATCGGCCGCAAGGACGATGCGCTGCGCGTGCTCGATGCGGGACTGGCGATTTCAAAGGTCTCATCGACGCGGCCTTTCTTGCTGATTGAGCGCGGGGCTGCTTTGAACGGGCTGCACCGTTCGGCAGACGCGCTTGCTGATTTCGACGACGCGCTCAAAATTCCGGATGTCGACATCCATATGCGCGCTGCCATGATGCGTGGACGCGGTTTCGCGTTGACAGAACTGAATCGGCTGGATGAAGCGGAGGTCGCCTATCAGGACTACCTGAAAGCCGAGCCCGGCAATTCCAGAGCCGAGAACGAAATCCGCTATATCGCAAAGCTCCGCGCCGGCGGCACGCATGTCGAGGGCACCTACACGACCATGGACGCGAAGGTGGATGCGTCGGGCAAGGTCCAAGACACGCCAAAGGCGGAGCCGTCGAACCCTTAACGGTTGCGCGCTGTTAATGGGACTTGCTATCGAAGGAAGACGTGGCTGCAATCAAGGCCCATATTCCCGACCAGTAGCATGCCGCTAGGGATTCGGCGCATCCGAAGAAATAGGTTCGCCCAAGGAGTAAATATGCGTTCTGTCGTTCTTGCCGCCGGAGTTCTTTTGTACGGCGCTTTCGCTGCGTGCGCCGCCGAGGCTCCGGCCAAGCCGGCGGAGCAAGTGGTTTTCCCATGGGTCAAGGATTCTGAACTGGCACAGACGGTCGCCGACGACGTTCACGCAAAGGGCTTCGACGGCGTCGGTGCGCATGTGGCCGACATGGAGACCGCGCTCGCCGGCGCGAAGCACGCGTTCGAGGTAGCGCGCGCGGGCGACAAGAACGGCATCTATGTCCTGACCACCGAAGAGATGGGGCCGGCGCTCGCGCCGGTGTCGCCCGATCCGAAGCGCAAGGCCTTCACCGCGTTCAATCCGTATATCGAGCTAAGTTTCTTCCTCGGCATCTATTACGACCGGCACGGCAAGCCGGAGGATGCCCTGCGCGTTGTCGATCTCGGACTTTCGCTGCCGGGGACCGACAAGGACGAACATCGCGCCGATCTTCTGATCGAACGCGGCGCAGCACTTGCGGCGCTCAAGCGCTGGCCGGAATCGCTCGCCGCTTATGACGACGCGCTGAAAGTGCAGACCATCGATGCGGCGTTGCGCGCTTATGTAAACCGCGGCCGCGGCATGGCGCTGTACGAGATGGGGCGAAAGCAGGAGTCGAAAGACGCCTATCTGGAGGCGCTGCGGCTCGTCGCCAACGACAAGGAGGCGGCGCAGGCGCTCGACTATATCGAAAAGGCGCGCGATGGCGGCCCGAAGCTGCCGCCGAGCGTGACCAGTTTCCAGGTGCCGGCCGACAGCAAGCCCCAGGACACCAAGCCCGCGGACCAGCCTGCGCCGCCG
Source organism: uncultured Rhizobium sp. (assembly GCA_964498625.1). GTDB lineage: Bacteria > Pseudomonadota > Alphaproteobacteria > Micropepsales > Micropepsaceae > Rhizomicrobium. The sequence continues at coordinate 14,146 of CAZCJI010000003.1, read as the reverse complement.
CCCGCAAAACCCTGACGACCTATTGTGGACTTGCCCGAGCGCGGCCGGGCCTTTAAGGAATGCGTCCATTATGAGCGACCCGGCCCATCATGAGCACCGCCAAACCACAGCGCCCCAAGGCGCGGCTTCCCCGCGGCTTTCGTGACCGCACCGCCGCGGAGATCGCGGCTGAGCGCAAGGCCCTCGACACCATCCGCAACGTCTACCAGTCCTACGGCTTCGAGCCGCTGGAGACGCCGGCGTTCGAATTCACCGACGCGCTGGGCAAGTTCCTGCCCGATGTCGACCGCCCGAACGAGGGCGTGTTCTCGCTGCGCGACGATGACGAGCAATGGCTGTCGCTGCGCTACGACCTGACCGCGCCGCTCGCGCGTTACGTCGCCGAGAACTTTCAGGAACTGCCCAAGCCATTTCGCCGCTATCAGGTGGGGCAGGTGTGGCGCAACGAGAAACCGGGACCGGGACGCTACCGCGAATTCACGCAGTTCGACGCGGATACGGTGGGCTCGAACTCTCCCGCTGCCGATGCCGAATTGCTGATGATGGTGTGCGACGCACTGGAAGCGGTTGGCCTCAAGCGCGGCGAGTACGCGGTGAAGGTCAACAGCAGAAAGCTTCTGGACGGTGTTCTGGAGGCCGTGGGAATTTCTTCGGGCGATGCTGTACGACGAGGAATTGTGCTTCGGGCAATAGACAAACTGGATCGACTAGGGAAGGACGGTGTATTCGCGCTTCTCGGGCCGGGCCGAAAAGATGAGTCAGGAGACTTCACAAAAGGAGCGGGACTTTCCTCCGAACAAATTAATCAAGTGCTCGCCTTTTCGATGGCAAAGCCGGAGTCCGACGATCGATTGGCCACATTGCAGGTATTATCCAAGGCAGTCAAAGGCAGTCCGAGAGGTGAGGAAGGCCTCGCTGAACTAGCATCAATCATCTCGCTGGTTTCAAACAGTGGATATGATTTCAGACAGGTGCAGATCGACGCGAGCGTTGTTCGCGGTCTCGACTATTACACTGGCCCCGTGTTCGAGGCGCAGCTCACTTTCCCCGTGAAGAACGAAGACGGCGAAGAAGTCGTGTTCGGCTCTGTCGCGGGTGGCGGACGTTATGACGATCTCGTCGCGCGGTTCACGGGACAACAGGTTCCGGCGACCGGTATCTCCATCGGCGTCAGCCGCTTGATGACGGCGCTGCGCTCGCGTGGCCTCACTGGCGACATCAAGCCATTGATCGTTGTGCTCTCGCTCGATGAAGCCTCGCGTGCCTTCGCGACCGCGCGCGAATTGCGCAATGCCGGTTTCCGCGCGGAAGCCTATGTCGGTACCAAGAAGTTCGGCGATCAGCTTAAATATGCCGACAAGCGCGGTGCCGCGCTCGCGATCATCGAAGGTGGCGACGAAATCGCAAATGGCCAGGTGACGATCAAGAACCTCGCTGCCGGTGCCGAGATGTCGAAGGCGATCGAAAGCCGCGCGGAATATCTGGGCGCTCGCCAGGCGCAGGAGACGGTCGCGCGCACTGATCTTGTCGCAACCGTCGCCAAGATGCTGGGCAAATGAGATGGCCGCGTTTCCGACCAAAGGGCCGGAGCAGATCGACGCCCTGAGCGCGCAAGCGCGGGCGATCCTCGATGTGTTCGCGAGGGGCGGCTACGTGCGTCATGAACCATCGGTGTTGCAGCCCGCCGACATCTTTCTCGACCGTTCCGGCGAGGAAATCCGTAGACGGACGTTCGAGCTGATCGATCCGTCCGGCCGTGAGCTTTGCCTGCGCCCGGACCTCACGATCCCAACCTGCAAATGGCAGGTCGAAAGCGGCAATCCCTATCCCGCACGGCTCTGCTACAACGGCCTCGCGTTCCGCCATCAGCCGTCGGAACCGCAGCGCCCGACGCAGTTCTATCAGGCGGGAATCGAACTGCTTGGTGTTGAAGACCGCGCCGCCGCCGATGCGGAAGCCATGCGCCTCACCATCGAGGCGGTGCGCGCCGCCGGTCTGAACGGCTTCGATATGAAGATCGGCGATCTAGGGCTTTTTTCCGCGCTGATCGACGGCCTCGACGTTCCGGTGCAATGGCGCGGACGGCTGAAGCGCCACTTCTGGCGCGCGGGCTATTTCGAGGCGCTGCTCGATCGCATGACCAAGGGCGCGGCGAACGACTCCCAGCGGCTGCTCGCGCATCTGGGTGGTCTGGAGCCGAAAGAGGCGCGCGTCGCGGTCGAGGGACTGCTCGACATGGTCGGCGAAGCGCCGCTCGGCGCGCGCACGCGCGAGGAGATCGTCGAACGTCTGATCGAGCAGGCGGCGGACGCGGCGGCGTTGCGCCTCGATCCGAAGGTGGCGGCCGTCATCACCGAAATGCTCAATGTCAGCGGGCCCGCGCCGGACGCGCTGAAGAAGATACGCGCGCTCACCGCTCACGCCGGAAATTCGCTCGATGCGCCACTCGCGGCGATGGAGGCGCGGCTGGCTGCGCTGCCCGCGCTCGGCATCGAACCGGCGCGCTTGAATTTCGTCGCGCGCTTCGGCCGCAACATGGAGTACTACACCGGTTTTGTGTTCGAGCTGTGGTCGCGCGATGCCGAGGGCCCGGTGCAGGTCGCGGGCGGCGGCCGCTATGACGGGCTGCTCGAAGCGCTGGGCGCGGGACGTTCCATCCCCGCGATCGGCAGCGCCATCCGCACCGAACGCGTGCTCGCCGCGCGACGCGCGCAGAGGAGACCGTGATGCGGCTGACGCTCGCGATTCCCTCCAAGGGCCGCTTGCAGGAACAGGCGAACGAATTCTTCGCCGATGCCGGTCTGCCGTTGAAACAGGCGGCCGGCGCGCGCGGCTATCGCGCGACGATGCGCGGACTGGATGTCGATGTGATGCTGCTGTCGGCGTCGGAGATCGCGGCGGCGCTGGTCGCGGGCGACATCCATCTCGGCATCACCGGCGAGGATCTGCTGCGCGAGACGGCGCCGGAGCTTGAATCTCGGATCGTGCTGCTCCATCCGCTCGGCTTCGGTTTCGCCAATGTGGTCGTGGCCGTGCCGCAGGCCTGGATCGATGTCTCGACCATGGCCGATCTGGACGATGTCTGCGCCGCCTTCGCGCACCGCCATCGCAGGCGCCTTCGCGTTGCGACCAAGTACACGCATCTCACGCGCGGGTTCTTTGCGCATGCCGGCATCTCGGACTACCGCATCGTTGAAAGCGCCGGCGCGACCGAGGGTGCGCCGACGGCGGGCACGGCCGAAGCCATCGTCGATATCACGACGACCGGCGCGACACTCGCCGCCAACGGGCTGAAAACGCTCGACGACGGAACGATCCTCGAAAGCCAGGCGCAACTGGCCGCCAGTCTCGCCGCCGATTGGGACGCGGACGCGCGCACAACCGCCGAGGCGTTGCTCTCGCGCATCGGCGCGCGCGAACGCGCCAAAGTGAGCCACATGCTTCGTGTGCGTCTGAATAAGGATGCCAAGGAGACAGTTGCCGCGCTGGGTCTGAAAATCCTGTCGGAGAATTCCGGCGAATACACGTTGCTGTGCCCGCGCGCCAAACTGATGGACGCGATGGCGGCCTTCGGCGGGCAGGGCGCAACGGTGCATGATGTCGAATACGTGTTCGACGGCGCGGAGCCGCTGGCGGAAAAACTTCTCTCCGCGCTGCCGAAAGCCTGACCCGGCTTTACTGCGGCGAGACCGGGCCCGCGGCGATGTCTGCGTCTTTCAGGTGCTCCTTCTTCCACACCATCATCATGTGGATGCGGTTGCGCCCCGACGGGTGGTCGAAGAATACGAATTCCTCGAACGGGCTCGGATCGAGCTTGCGGTACTCGCTCAGGTGCAGCGCCGCCTGCGCGAAGCCATCGGGTTGGCGCGCCGCGTTGACGCCGAAGATGTCGGCCTGCGCCTCCATGGACCGCGTGATCGTGTTGCTGACCGGCGTCGCGAACAGGAAGAAGACGCTCGCGACCGCCATCAACACCGGAAGACCCGCGACATCGTCCACGCTTCGCACATCCCACACACCGCCGAACGTGTTGGTGAGAAAGCCGAAGCCCCATGCCGTGAACGCGAAGGCAACCAGAATCAGAAGCCCGTTTTCGATGATCCCCGTGACGACATGACTGAGGACGTAGTGGCCCATCTCATGCCCCAGAACGGCCAGGACTTCGCGGTCGCTGCCACGATTGATCAGATTGTCGTTCATGGAGATGCGCGTCGTTCCGAGCATACCCGACACATTCGCTGACATGCGTTTGGATTGTTTGGACGCGTCGAACTCGTAGACATTGGTGACCGGAATACCTTCCGAGCGGGCGAGAGACAGGATGCTCTGCTTCAACTCGCCTTCACGCAGCGGCTTGTAGTGATTGAACAGTGGAGCGAGGAAGACCGGTGTGATCGCGACGCCTATGATCAGGAACACGATCGTGATCCCGGTGCCCCAAACCCACCAATACCGCTTGCTGCCACGGATCGCCGCGTAGACAATTGCGCCAATGATGGCGAAAGCGACAAAATTCACCGCGAAGTCGATACCGAAATCGCCGAACCACTGAAGGAAGTTCTGGTTCGACAATCCGTATTGTTGCTCGCGAATGAACCCCTCATAGATCGTCATGGGGAGCGTCAGCACGGTGGTGATGACGACGTACATCATGATGTAGAGCGGCACCTGCCAGAAGCGCGCGCGCGTGATGCCTTCCGCGATCCTGCGCATGCGCGCGGAGATGCGAAGGAACAGCAGGATCGCCGACACCGCAATCGCATACAGTGCGTCCCAAAGGGTCAGCCAGTAGCCGCCCTCGAAATAGGAATCCGATTTCGCGCGCGCAGCGCCGCTGACCTTCGCGAGATAGGCGTTGGTCGCCTTCTCGACATCGAAGTTGACCGCACCCGCCGGCGGCAGCGCATGAACGTCCACCGTCGAGGTCGGCGCCGCGGATGGCCCGGCCTGTCCCTGCGCGAATGCTGGTGTCAGCGTCGAAAGCGCGAGCGCAAACAGTGCGGCGCACAGCCATGGCAGAAGCTTTGGCATGGAATCCTCCCTCAGGCGCGGCAACCCTAACAGATTGCAACTTGCTTTTGCCATGCAGGGCGGTTCTTTTAAGCCATGCGCTGGTCTTGTGCCGTCTCTGTTCTGGCTACCCTTGTATTCGCGCCCGGGCCTCTTATGGCGGCCACGGCGGCAACGCAGAACTTTCCGGGTGGCGGCGATCGTTATCAGCAATGCGTGAGCGCAGCGAAGACCGATGCCCAGGGTGCGTACAATCAGGGCCTGGCCTGGCACAGCTCCGGCGGTGGCGCCGCCGCGCAGCATTGCGAGGCCCTGGCCCTGATGCAGCTGCAACGCTACACCGAAGCTGGGCCGCTGCTGGATGCGCTGGGGCAGGACAAGAGCTTGCAGAACAGCATGCGCGCACAACTGTTCGACCAGGCGGGCAACGCATGGCTGCTCGCGGAGGATGCGGGCAGGGCCGATGTGTCGTTCTCGAATGCACTTCTGTATTCATCGGGCGATGTGGAAATCCTGGCGGATCGCGCACGCGCGCGCGCCATGCGAAAGGACTGGAACGGCGCGGACGCCGACCTTACCGCCGCGCTCATCCGCGACGCGGATCGCGCCGATCTTCTGGTGCTTCGGGCGAGCGCGCGCCACGCCGCTGGCCGCAAGGCAGAAGCGCGCAAGGATATCGATGCGGCGCTCGGCATCTTTCCCAATTACGGGGACGCGCTGGTCGAACGCGGCGCGATGAAATACGAGGACGGCGATGCGCGCGGCGCGCAGGCCGACTGGCAGCTTGTGGTGAAATCCGCGCCGAATTCGCGCGCGGCGGCGCTGGCCGGCGAATACCTCACTGAGACCGGAAACTGATTTCCCACTCTGCTTGAACGCCCGCATCCGTTTCGCGCGCACGATGCGTTTGGGCAAGATGTGAAAAGCGATCGGCGTCCAGCAGTTTCGACATCGCCCATATGGCCATGGCCCGCACGAGCGGCGACGGATCGCAAAGAAGTGCTTCGGCAACATTTGTCAGCGCGGGTTGGCCGGAATTCCCGATGGCGATAAGCACATTGCGCACAAACCGGTCGCGGCCGATACGCTTGATTGGCGAGCCTTTGAAGATGTCTCTGAAACCCGCATCGTCGAGGCGCGCAAGATCGCTCAGGCGCGCGTGACGCAATTCGGCGCGCGCGTGGAACTTGCTTTCACGCGATATGGTCGCGAATTTGTTCCAGGGACAGACCGCAAGGCAATCGTCGCAGCCATAGACGCGGTTGCCCATGGCTTCGCGAAACTCGCGCGGAATATGATCTTTGTGCTCGATGGTCAGATAGGAGATGCAGCGCCGCGCGTCGAGCTGGTAGGGCGCGGGAAACGCGTTGGTCGGACAGATATCGAGACACGCGCGACATTGTCCGCAATGGTCGGTTTCCGGAGCATCCGGCTCGATGTCGAGTGCCGTGAACACCGATCCGAGAAACAGCCACGAGCCGAATTGGCGGCTCACCAGATTGGTGTGCTTGCCCTGCCATCCCAATCCGGCCGCCTCAGCAAGCGGCTTTTCCAGAACCGGCGCGGTATCGATGAAGACCTTCACCTCGGTCGAAAAGTCCTGCGCGATCCAACCCGCGAGCCGCTTGAGCCTGGTCTTGATCACGTCGTGATAGTCGGCGCCCTGTGCATAGACTGAAATCGCGCCGGTCTCTTTCAGCGCCAGCGTTTCCAGCGGATCGTGATCGGGACCGTAGTTGACACCCAGCACGACGATGCTGCGCGCGTCCGGCCACAGGGCGCGCGGATCGGCGCGGCGCTCGGCGTTGCGTTCCATCCAGTCCATCGTGCCGTGGCGGCCCTGTCCGAGAAACGATTGCAAGCGGGTCGCCGCCTGCGCGGGCGCTTCCGCAATCGTGAACCGGACGACATCGAAACCTTCAGCGACGGCGCGGCTGCGAATGGATTCGCGCAGGTCAGAAGTCGAGTTCAGCATAGTGCATGACCGGCGGCTGGCCGGGCAGGCGGTCGGCCAGAAGCGAGCGGAACGATGGCCGCGATTTCATGCGCACATACCACTCGCCGGCCTGCGGAAACTCGCTCCACGGCACCTCGCCGAAATAGTCGAGCGCCGACAGATGTGCGGCGACGGCGAGATCGGCCAGCGTGCAATCCCGCGTCACGAGATTGCCGTTCTGCTCCGCCGCTTTGCCGATGATCGGCAATATGACGCGCAGCGCCTCGCGTCCCTGCCGGACCGTGTTCATGTCCGGCGCACCGGATGACGGCGCGCCGGTGTAACGCGCCGCCGCTTTCTCGTAGAGAATTTTTCGCGTCGTGCGTTCGTTCATCTGCCCCATCGCCCAGTCCAGCCAGCGCAGAATTTCCCCGCGTTGGGAGGCATCCTCCGGAACGAGCGGGTGGTCGGGATAGGTGCCTTCCAGACGATCGATCACCGCCCACAATCCCTCGCTGCGTGTACCGTCCAGATCGACGAAAACGGGCAGATGCGCCTGCGGGTCCTCGGCCCCCACCGGATCGAAGGTCAGTCTTTTCTCACCGAGAATGAGGCGGGCCACACGCGAGGGTGGCGATAGCGTGAGATGAATCAGTCGGCGCATGGCCTGACAATGTAATGAAACTGCGCGCCGCGGCCTAGCCGTCTTTGCGCGCCGTTTGTATTCGATTTGGAATTGGATACGATCCCGCGCCGTTTGCCCCGCTTCGGTTTGCCTGTTTGGAGAGTTTCGATGAAAGCGACGTTGCCTATAGCGCTTGTCTGTCTGTGCCTGTCCGTACCCGCGTTCGGCGATGCGCCGGTGTGGCGTGGTTATGCCGGAAACGCCCAGCATCAGGCCCAGGCGCCGGCCAAGGCGAAGGGTGTAAAGAAGATTCTCTGGAGCACGCCGGTCGATCTGGCGCCCGGCAGCGGCACGATCTACATCCATTACGGTTCGCCGATGATCACCGCCTCCAACACCGTGCTGGTTCCGGTCAAGACCACGTCGAGCGGCACGTTCCAGATGACCGCCTACAACGGCAAGAGCGGGAAACGGCTCTGGAAAAGCAGTACGGATTATGCCTTCGCCCCGCATGACTGGGTGCCGAGCTTCCCGGCGCACATCACCGCGCAGAACAGGCTCTACTACGCTGGCGCCGGTGGCACCGTGTACTACCGCGACACGCCGGATATGAAGACGGGCGCCAGCGGTCAGCTCGCGTTCTTCGGAATTTCGAACTATCAGTCGAACAAGAGCACCTACGATTCGAATGTGATGATCAACGGGCCGATCACGGCGGACGAGGCGGGCGATATCTATTTCAGCTTTGTGGTGACGGGATCGACGCCGCTGAACCTCAAGAGCGGCATCGCGCGCATCGGCGCCGATGGTACCGGCAGCTGGATCTCGGCGGGCGATGCGGCCGGCGACAAGAGCATGGTCGAGGTGGCGCAGAATTGCGCGCCGGCGGTTTCCGCGGACCAATCGACGATCTATATCACCGTGACCGACGGGGGTGGCGATGGCGAGTTGCTGGGCCTGGACAGTTCAACGCTCAAGAAAAAATACAAAACGGCGCTGCTCGATCCGACCAACCAGCAGAACACTTATGTATTGGATGATTCCTCGGCATCTCCGACCATAGGGCCGGATGGCGACGTCTATTACGGCGTGATCGAAAACGATTTCGGGTCGCACAATGGCCGCGGCTGGCTGCTGCATTTCAGCGCCGATCTGACGACGACGAAGACGCCCGGCTCCTTCGGCTGGGACGATACCGCCTCGATCGTTCCGACGTCGATGGTTCCGTCCTATACCGGCAGCTCGCCCTATCTGCTGATGAGCAAATACAACAACTATTACGGTGGCGGTCCGACGGGCGACGGCAAGAACAAGATCGCCATTCTCGACCCGGATGCGACGCAAAAAGACGAGTACAGCGACGCGACCGTGATGAAAGAGATCATGACCCTGCTCGGTCCAACGCCCTATCCTGGCGGCGGCGGCGCAGTGTACGAGTGGTGCATCAATTCCGCCGTTGTCGATGTTGCCGGCAAGGCGATCATCGCCAATTCCGAGGACGGCCACACCTATCGCTGGGATCTGGCCAAGAACAAATTCAAGGGCATCAATCTCAATCGCCCGATTGCCGAAGCCTATACGCCGACGCTGATCGGGCCCGACGGCACGATCTACGCGATCAACGACGCAATCCTCTACGCGCTCGGCAAATAGCGTGATTCAAAAAAACAAAGCCCGCCATCCGTTTCGGGATGGCGGGCTTTGTCACGCTTGCCCCTCTAGAATTTCTGCGCGAATCTGAGCGAGATCGTTCTTGGACGAACCGGAATGACATAGGTCTCCGGTCCGCAGGTTCCCGCCGTGCATTCCGAATAGCGATAGGTTTCCGCGCGCTCGTCGAACGCGTTATCGATGGCCAGTTCGAGCGACCAGTTGTCCCGGTCGACGCCGGTGGAGAAATTGAACATCGTGTATTCCGGCATCGGTCCGAGGACGCCGCGCTCCAGGGTGCGCAAATCCGCCCAGGCCTTCGTCTGATATTCCAGCGAGCCCTGCACGTTCGCATCCCAGTTCCAGACCTTGAAATTGTAGCGCGACGTGATGCTGCCCTTGAACTTGGGCGTGATCGGAAGCATCTGGCCTTTCGGCGCTTTCGTGGTCGCGATGCAATTCGCCTCTGTCGACTGGTCCTTGCAGTAAGGCTCCGTCAGATAGGCATCGGTATAGGTCGCCGCGGCGTTGATGCTGAGCGCATCCGTGACGTTCCAGTCGAGACTGGATTCCGCACCCTTGATGCGCGCCTCGCCGGCATTGGCGATAACGGTCAGCGAATTGGTACCGAGGAACGAGAACTGGAAGTCGTGCCAGTTCTCGAGGAACAGCGCGCCGTTGAAATGCAGCGTGCCGTCGGCCCAGGCCGTCTTCCAGCCCGCTTCGTAGTTGGTGAGGTATTCCGCCTTGTAGGGCTGATCGTTCACATCGGCATTGCGGTTGACGCCGCCGGGGCGGAAGCCATTCGACCAGGTCGCATAGACCATATCGTCGTCGTTGATGTGCCAGGTGCCGTTGAGCTTGTGCGTGAAGCCTTTGTCGCTGGTGTGATGGTCGAGGTTGGTACAGGGGCCGTTATCCACCAGCGGGTTCGGCAGGAAGCAGTAATCCATGCCGGACGGCAGATAGGCGCCGCCATTGCTCGCATAGACCAGATCTTCATAGCCCTTGCTGAATCCGAAGAAGCCTTTGAGCGCGCTGTCCGCCTCGAACACGCGTCCGCCTGCCGTGATCGTGACGGCGGGCGTGATATCGAAGGACGCTTCACCGAAAGCGGCATAGTCGGTGTCGGTCCGCATCTGGTCCGTCAGCCAGAACGTGTTGGGCCAGCCCGGCACGGCGAGCGAATCCGCGAGCCCGGCGATCTGGTAGTTCTGCAGAATGGTGTGCGTCTGGCGCTCATAGAACAGCCCGCTGACAAAGCGGAAACGATCGTCGGTCGGACTGGCGATGCGCAGTTCGTGGCTGTCGGTGGTGAAGTGATCGCTGCCCTTGATCAGCTGCGACGGGTTGATCAGGTCGCCGGCGTTGTTCGTGATGTAATGGCCGTAACTGGAATCGTAGAAATAGGAATAATCCGAATAATCCAGCTGCGATTTCTCGTGACGGTCGAGATAGGCGCCGGCATAGGTCAGGTCCAGATTGCCGACCTTGCCCTGAATCGTCAGGGCCGCCTGATACCAGCTGTCGCGCGAAAATTCCGGCGCGAATTTCACGACCTTCAGATCGCCGACCGTCGGATCGTATGCGAAGGAACCGTTGCTGTCGGTCTGCTGAATGACCAGTGAGGGCGTGATCGTCCAGCTGTCGTTGAGATCGACCTTGAGCGCGGCGCGGCCGCCATAGACATCGGCGTCGTTGTAGTTGTTCTTCCGGAACGCAGCGTTGCTGATCTGAATGCCGGACGAAGGGAAGGTGCGCACGCCATCGACGATGCCGCCATTGACGTCCGTGCCCGCGACGTTGTCGATATAGCCGGCGTCATGCTCTTCCCAGCCCACGATGCGGATTGCGGCGTTTTCGGATATCGGGAAGTTTGCGTAGCCCTCGACCGTGCCGCCCACGCCGCCATGATCGACGGTGTTGCCTTCGACCTGATAGCCGGCGGAGAAACCGCTCGCGTCCGGCTTGTTGGTGATGATGCGCAGCGTGCCAGCCTCGGAGTTCGCGCCATAGAGCGTGCCCTGCGGACCGGCGAGCGCTTCCACGCGCTGGATATCGTAGAGATGAAGATCGACGGCGCCGCCGATCGCGGTGACCGGCTGTTCGTCGAGATAGATACCGACGCTGGGCGTGGAACCGGAATGGTTGCCGTCATTGCCCGAGGCAACGCCGCGCATATAGACGTTCATGGAGCCGGGGCTGGCCAGGCCGCCGCCGGCGGCGTTGGCGGCGAACGACACGCTGGGCAGATAGAGCGCGTAGTCCTGAAAACTCTGAATATGAAGCTCTTCGAGCTTTCGGTTGCCGAACACCTGGATGCTCAGCGGCACCTTCTGCACATCTTCGGAGCGCTTCTGCGCCGTCACCACCACGGTCTCGATGGCGTTCGAATCCGCGGCGCGGGCGCCTTGCACGCCGGTCAACGCCGTCGAGGCCAGCAAGGCCGACAACAAGACCGGAAGCGTTTGCCCGTTGTACCGGATCAAGATCATGATTTCCCCTCAGACGCTGCCCGCACAGGCATGACAAGCCGTCGTCACGGAACTGTCAAGCGAGCGGGGAATGGCTCTGAAGATTTAGCGGCGATGTGGCTTTCGCGCCGTTGATTCGGCTCAGAAAGCGGGCACGTCCGGATAGGCTGTGAGCACCGGTCCCAGCGCATCTTTCAAGGGGCCCAGCCAGGCGTCGTAGTGGCGCCATTGATCCAGGCCCTCGGTATAGATCGGCTGGCGGACCTGCTCCGAGCTTGCGGTACGAACCGCGCGGTCGTTCTCGTAGAAGCGCAGGCAGGAGTCCTCGAACGGCAGGCCGCAATAGTCGAGCAATTTTCGAACCTCGCGCTGCGGATCTTCGACCAGCGCTTCGTGAAACACGCGGTGGACGCGGCGGGGCAGCACGGAATCGAAATGCGCCATCAATTCCACATAGTCGCGATAATAGGCGCCGATCTCGGCCAGGTCATAGGCAAAAACCTGCCCGCGCGCGAAATGCTGCTTGAAGTTCGAAAAGCAGCAGGCCAGCGGGTGGCGCCGCGCATCGATGATTTTCGCATTCGGCAAAATGAGATGGATGAGTGCTGTGTGGTGGAAATTGTTCGGCATCTTGTCGACGAAGAACGGGCGATCCGTCTTGCGCTGGATTCGCGTGCGCGACAGATATTCTTCGCCGAGCGCCTTGCGTGCATCCGCATCGAGTGCTGCGAGCGGCTCGATATAATTCACGCCGCCGCCGCGAATACGTTTTCCGCCGATCTGCTTTGCGATTGCCAGAATGTCGGGAAGCTCCATCGTTCCTTCGATGGCTGAATGGCTCGACAGGATCTGTTCGATCAGCGTCGATCCGGCGCGCGGCAGGCCGACCACGAAGATCGGATCCGGTGCTTGGCATCCCGCACCTGCGCGTGCGCGGAAAAACTCCGGCGTCAGCTCTGCTTTCGCGTCGCGCAGAAAACTGTTGTCCGCGTCCCGTTCGCGCGGCAGGCTTTCGCGGCGCAGCGCGTTGCCCGCGTCGTAGTGCCTGAAGGACTTTTCGTATGCGCCGATATCCTCCAGCGCCTTGCCGAGCGCGAATTCCAGGTGCAGGCGGTCTTCCGTATCGAGACCGGTTTGAGCGAGTTGCGCCTGCATCGCGTCGATCTCTTCCGCAGTGAAGCGGAAGGTCTTGAGATTGGCCATGCTCCAATAGGCTTCGCCGAGACTGGGCAGAAGCGCGATGCTTTTGCGATAGGCTATCAACGATTCATCGGTCCGCCCGACGGTCTTGAGCGCATGCGCATAGCTCATCCAGGATTTCGGCGCATTTGGATATTGCGTCAGGAAGCTTTCATAGATCCGGATGGCTTCGTCATACTCCCCGATGCGCACGAGTATGGCGGAGCGCAACATCCGGTAATTTGGATTTTCGGGGTCGCGCTCCAGAAGAATGTCCGTCTGTACCAGCGCTTCTTCCGATTTCGCGTGACGATGCAGAATGCTGGCGTAGTTATGTCGTGCGGCATCGAACCCGGGCGCCAGTTCCAGCGCGCGCGCCAGCAATTTCTCGGCGTCGTCATAGGCGCCGAGCCGCGCGCCGGTCTCGGCCAGCATGCGGATCGCGGACACATCGGTCGGATGCGCTTTCAGGAATTCGCGCAGGATGCGTTCCGCGACGGCGAGGCGATTGTCGACGAGCGCGGTTGCCGCCTCGATCAGCTCCGGATCGTTGACGGAAGCCTTGATGTTGCGTGCATAGGCGTGATCGGCGGCCGCGGTGTCGCCGAGCTGTGTGTGTTGATCGCCGAGCAGCCGCCAGATCGCGGGATCGTTCGGCTCCAGATCGGCGGCGCGCGTCAATGCGAGAACCGCGCCGCGGCTTTTGCCGAGCGCCGCCATGACCGAACCGAATTCAAATTGCACGGCCGCCGCATTTGGCTGCGCCTGCGCAAGTTTTTGAAGAATTTCGAAGGCCCCGTTGTTGTCGTTCTGCGCGCGCCGCGCCTGAGCCAGCAGCAGCGCTGCCGATGGCTGCCCCGGCATCACCTTCAGGATTTCGCGCGCCTGTTCCTCGGCCCGCGCCGGCCTGACGGCGAGCAGCTTCTGCGCATTGGCGAGCGCGGTTGCGAGCGATCCGGTCTGGTCGGTCATGGCGCGGTCAATGTTGCAGCCTGCGGTCCTTGACGATTTCGCGCGCCGCGTTGTGGCCCGGCGCTCCGGTGACGCCGCCACCCGGATGTGTGCCGGAGCCGCACATATAAAGTCCCGGGATTGGCGCGCGGTAATTGCCATGGCCGAGCACAGGCCGCGCGGAATAAAGCTGATCGAGGCTCAGCGCGCCATGCATGATGTCGCCGCCGACAAGGCCGAACATGCGTTCGAGGTCGAGCGGGGAGAGGATCTGCCGTCCGACGACCGAGGCTTTGAAACCGGGCGCCATCTTGTCGACGG
>CAZCJI010000002.1:0-26588 GCA_964498625.1 uncultured Rhizobium sp. | reverse complement strand
GATTTGGCAAATCCCCCCCTTGTCATTGCCGACGCATATCTTGATGCCGGCCGCTCCATAGTGTCTGTTGATGAGCTTTTGCTGGCATCGGACGATGAGAATGATCTGCCCGATGCAATCTCGCCGGCTTGGAAGGCGCCGACATCCGGAGGCTCTACCGGACGCCCGAAGCTGATCGTCGCCGGTCAACCCGGCGTACAAATGGAAAGCGCGTGGCTGCGCTGGCGCATCTCGGAAGCTGATGTCGTCCTGATGCCGGGGCCGCTGTACCACAACGGTCCAATTGTCACGACATTTCCCGCTCTGTGGGTGGGCGCATCGATCGTGATCATGCCTCGCTTCGACGCGGAAGAGACACTTCGGCTGATAGAAAAATATCGGATCACGTGGGTTTATCTTGTGCCGACGATGATGAGCCGTATATGGCGCCTTCCCGAAGAGACTCGAAAGAAATACGATCTTTCCTCTCTAAAGACTGTGTGGCACCTCGCGGCTCCTTGTCTGCCGTGGCTCAAAAAGGAATGGATTGATTGGCTCGGTCCCGACGTCGTGTGGGAGCTTTACGGCGGTACCGAAGGTGTCGCAGCAACCCTTATCAGCGATAGGGAGTGGCAAGCGAATAAAGGTTCGGTCGGCAAAGCAACGCCAAATGCTGAGATCGAAGCTTTTTCGGCTGATGGCACAATGCTGCCCCGCGGTGAAACCGGCGAGATATTCATGCGCCAGATGCAAGGGCCAGCTACATATCGCTATTTGGGGGCGGAAGCGCGCACACTCGGGGACGGATGGGAATCTATCGGCGATATCGGATGGGTGAATGAAGACGGATATCTTTATCTAGCTGATCGCCGCACCGACATGATTCTGATTGGGGGTGCCAATGTGTATCCGGCCGAGGTTGAGGCAGCGATTGATGCCCATCCTTTGGTCCAGTCGAGCTGCGTCATAGGAATGCCGGACGAAGATTTGGGCAACCGCGTGCATGCCATCGTCCAGCCGCGCGCAGGTCTATCGGAGCAAGAGCTTCGTCGTCACCTCATCGAGCATCTCGTGACTTACAAGCAGCCGCGAACAATCGAGTTTGTCGATCAACCGCTCCGCGACGATGCCGGTAAAGTCCGTCGCTCACAGCTGAGAGAAGAACGCATCGCGCAAGCTTCGTCGGCCGCCGCTCACCGGCCGTAGTAGCGGAAGCCATAACGCGATCAGAGACAACCTGGGCATCGACCATTTCATTCTTCCGTTTTGAGACTCCACCCAAGCGGACCGAGAGCGGCGCGGTTCGTTAGGTGAAACGGCTTACGCGGCGCGCCGCGCAATGTTTCAAGTTGAAATTTCGAGAAGTTATCCCCTGCCTAAGTTTCTAGCGCTTCCGCTTTTTCTTCGCGGCGCGATCGCAAAACGAGAGAAAGCCTGCAGCCATGAAATCGGCCATCCGCGCCTTCACAGCAGGCAAATCGTCTGAGTGACAGAGGCCGTTAGACAACCGGTCAAGGCGGCCGCTACGGGACAGGGAATGCATGAAGCTTCCTGTCACAAAATGATATCCCCAAAAAATGTCTTCTTCGGGTACCTCCGGCAATGCCTTTTGCAAAATTCTAATCAGGCGGAGAACCACTGGATCGAAATACTGATCGAACATGGCGGCACCTTCGGGAGTGTTCGACAACTGTGAGCCGAACGCTCCGTAGTTCCTCCAACCTTGTCCTCCGTTCGTATAGAGATCAAAATCCGTATCCAGAAAAGCGTGGAGGGCACCCGCCACCGTCGGCTTTCCGCGTGCATCTCTTTCATATTGATCGAGTGCTTTCATCCGGCGCTCACTTGTGACATTGGCGCGGCGGACGAAGACCTCTTGGAACAGGGCAATTTTGTCGTCGAAATAGTAATGCATCAACGAGGTGTGAACACCGATTTTCTGCGCCACATCGCGAAGCGTCACGCCATAAAGGCCGTGCTTCGAAAAAAGAAACTCCGCAGCATCGAGAATCTGTTCCAGTGTCGCTGCACGCTGCTCGGCCTTCGTGCGGGGCAGCTTTTTGACAGCCTTGTTCTTTGGCTGGACCTTGGCTTTAAGCGCTTTCTTCATCAATATCGGTCTCCGTGCCTTGGCAGCAGGAACCCGCCTGGCTAGACCCTAGCGTATTCCGCACGCAGACGATTCTTGTCAATCTTTCCTGTCGCCGCGAGCGGCATATGTGGAACCTGGATCACCTCGTCCGGAATCCACCAATCCACAACAGCCCCCTGCAGCGCTTCCAAGAGGGTTTTCTCGTCTAGTGTGTGACTCTGCTGCGGCTCGACGATCAGGATGGGGCGCTCACCCCATTTGGCATCTGCTCTGCCGATCACCGCCACCTGCCCTACGCCTGGCAGCCGCCCAACAATGCTTTCAATTTCGCCCGGATTGATCCACTCGCCGCCGGACTTGATCAAGTCCTTGGAGCGGCCAGTGATCGTAAGATTGCCTTCATCGTCGATGCTGGCAAGATCGCCGGTGTCGAAATATCCCTCGTCGTCTACCACATCAACCTGTGTCTTGTAGTAGCGCTGGACAACGCTCGCGCCTTTGACCTTGAGGTGACCAGCGACGTTTCGTTGCACAGGCAGCGTCGCGCCAGCAGCGTTGGTTAGTTTCAGATCCAGTCCGACGGGAGCGCGGCCGGAAGCCACCGCGCGCTCCCTTGTCTGTACCGGCGAGACCGTTCCAAGCGGCGACAACTCCGTCATGCCCCAGCTCGTCTGCACGCACGCCTGAAGACGTTCTTCCATCCGTTCGATCAGGGCGTCAGGACAGCGAGAGCCGCCGATGATCACGCGCTCAAGCGTCGGCACGTCACCTCCCGCTTCGTCGAGATGATCCACGAGGCCTTGCCAGACCGTCGGTACGCCCGCGGCAACCGTCACCCCTTCGTCCCGAATGAAAGAAGCCAAGGACGCGCCGTCGGTGTGGCGGCCCGGAAGCACGAGTTTTGCGCCGCACGCGGGTCCGGCAAAAGGAAAACCCCAACCGTTGGCATGAAACATCGGCACGGCCACCAGGACAACGTCGGAAGATTTGAGCGCGACCGCATCCGCCTGGAGGGATCGCAAAGTATGAAGATAGTTGGAGCGGTGTGTATATAGCACGCCCTTGGGCGCGCCGGTCGTGCCTGACGTGTAGCAGAGTCCCGCAGGCGTGTTCTCATCGAAATCACCCCAAACCACTTCTCGCCCGAACTCGGCGAGAAGGGCCTCGAACTCGAATATTCGGCGGTCGGCGATGGGACGGAATTCCGCCTTGGTGCCATCGAGCAGAACGATGACTTCGATCGACGGACAGCGAAGTGCGATTTCATGCGCGAGATCGACAAGTCCAGCGCCGACGGCAAGTATGCGATCTTCCGCCTCGTTCACGATCGCGACGAGATGATTGGTGCTCATACGGGGGTTCAGCGTATGGCATATGAGCCCGACGCCCATGGCGCCGTAGTAGACCTCCAGATGATGCTGACTGTTCCAGGCCAGCGTGGCAACGCGATCACCCGTTCTTAGTCCAAGAGCAAGGAATGCGCCGGAGAGGCGAATGCTGCGGTCGCGCAAGGCGCCGTAGCCGATGCGGCCCGCGCCTGCGGTGACAACTTCGCGATCTCCCCACCATTTCGCGGCGTGATCCAGAAATCTGTCTACTGTAAGCGCGTAAGTTTGCATCATCTGGTGAGGCGATACTCAAAAAGCTCTGGCCGCCGACTGCTCACACAGCCAGCGGCCGTTTGGACTGCCCCCGCTAAAACGTCTTCATCAGGCGAATGCCGAACTGACGCGGCGCCCCCGCATAGAGGCCACCCGAGTTGTTGGACACGACATACTGCTGGTCCGTCAGGTTGTCGCCATAGAGCGTGAAGAGCCAGCTGTTCCTCTGGAACTCAAGCTGCGCACCGAGAAGATCGCGCGCGCCAAGACGGTCGCCAACAGAGGCATCATCGAAGATCGAGGCCCATTGTCCGGCCACGTGCGCAAAGTTGATACGCGGCGTCAGCGTATCGCCGCCTCCAATGTTGAAGATGTACTGCGCGCTCAGATTATAGGTGAAGCTTGGCGCGTAGGTCATCGGGTTGCCCTTCACGTTCTTACAGAACGGATCGGGGCTGCTCGGACCTTTCAAAGGATCGCAAATTACGGTGCCGTAGAAATATCCAGCCTCGATGCCGTATCTCGGGTCCACCGACCAGAAGGTACCCAACTCGCTTTTCAGCAAGCCAGCGTTGGCGGTGAAAGAAAACTGTCCGAAATTGGCTTGGGCTTCGCCTTCGACGCCGTAAATCTTGGTGGCGTTCGGAAGATTGATTTCATAGGTGGCGTTCGGTGCATCGGGCCTTGCCAGCGTGACCTGGAAATGATCGTAGCTGGTGTAGAATGCATCTACTTCCGTGCGCAGATGCCCATCAAACCAGGAATTCCGCTTCCAACCGACCTCGTAATCGGTGTCCGTTACCGCATTGAAAGGCGCCGGGCCTCCTGCAGCGGTATCGAACGTGTTGAGGCCGCCGCCCGTATAGCCAGTGGCTACGAACGCGTAAAGGAAATCGCCCTCGTCGCTCGCCCAGTCGAGCGCCGCCTTGTAAGTGACGCGCGACGAAGCTTGTGTCTGATCATCATCAATGACGGTAGGATTGGGATTGGTAGGACTATAGCCGTTGCCGTAGTTCCAGAGATCCACATTATTGTGCGAACGGGTTTCGGTCCAGCGACCGCCCAGTGAAGCAGAGAAGCCACCGCCCAATTTAGCGTCAACCTCACCGAAGCCGGCGATATCGAGATTGGTCGTCGTCCCCTGGAACGTGTATGATGTGTATTGATATTGGTTGCCTGCGTTCGGCGTCGGGCCACCGGGGAAACGGGCGCCCACCGATATCCAGAATTGATAGGGATCGCGCCAGCCGTAGTCGTTTTCCTGAGCGTACACGCCGGCTACCCACGTGATCGGCTGATCCGCAGATGAGATGAGGTCGAACTCTTGCGACACGACAGTCTCATCGACGTCGTCATAAAACGTCCAGTTGTTTGTCGTCCCGAAATAAGGATAGTCGGATGGGTTGCCGTAATCCGTGAGATCGAGATCGGACCTCCACTGGCCGACGCCACGATTCCAATCCGAGATCGACTGCAGCTTGATACCGTCCCCGAAGGTATAGGCGGCATTCAGGATCACGCGTTGCTCCTGATCCATTCGGCCATCGGGCGCGTTGCTGGTGACATGAAACAGGTTGCCGTCATGATAGGGATTGGTTGCGCCAAAAAGCGCAAGGGGCTGAACCGGCGACCCGACGGGTTGGAGCTGCGAATACGGAACCGCAAGCGCAGCGCCGAAGTCCTGATAAAGAGCGTCGTATTTGAGCGATACCTTGAAGGCTTCTGTCGGTTGCCACAGCACACTTAGGCGGCCAGCAGCCTCGTTGAGATCCTCATTCTTGTAGCTCGGCTTACAGCCTACATATTTGTCATCCGGGCAGTTATCCGCCGGATCCCGGTCGATGATGGTGTAAAAGCTGTCCCGTCTCTCGCCAAATCCCGAGACACGCACCGCGAGAGTGTCCGTGATCGGGATATCGACAGCGCCTTGCAGTTGTGCGTCGTTGTAATTGCCGTATTGGCTCAGAATATAGCCATCATAGCCGCCGCCGAGCGTGGGGTCGTTGGTCGTCACGAACACGGCACCGCCGGTAGCGTTCTGACCCACAAATGTGCCCTGTGGACCGCGATACACCTCGACGCTTTTGATGTCGTAATAGGGCTCATCCGTCAGATAGCCTGGAAAGGTCGATGCGCCGTCGCGATAGGTGACCACACCAACCGGCGTCTGGGTATTGTGCTCGCCCTTGCCTATGCCGCGGATATCGAAATCGACACCCTGGCCAAGATCGTTGACGGTTACGTTCGGCGCGATGAATTGCAGCCCGCTAACATTTGTCACGTCGCGCATCTGCAAGTCTTGACCGCTCAAAACGCTCGCCGTGATCGGCGTCTTCATCAGATCTTCGACGCGGCGCTCACCGGTAACGACCACGGTCTCGATCTGATCCTTCGAGGCGCTGGAATTGGCCGAAGACGAGTTCGATGTGGACGCGGTCTGCGCAAATGCTGCGCCGCAGCAAAAAACCGCCAGTGCGGATGCAGATAGCTTCAAGATTTGCTTCATGGTTTCCCCCTTCGCCAAATGGCGATCGCATGCTCTTCGGCACTTTCGGGACGCTGGCAGCAAATTGTCCATCCGTCAATGTTCATTCACACGCGTATGAATATCTTTCGTCAAGTGATGCACGCACGTCACGCATCCACATCCGTTAAGACATTCACTCGCGTGTGAACGTTGACGCCCTCCCCGTACCCGGCGCATGGTGCAGTTGAGCACCAGCAAAAGGTGCCAAGGGGAGACGCCGTGAGCAGCGAGGCTATAGCGCGCGAAGCCGTGCCGACTGCGGACCAATCCGGCAACATTGTCGGCGCACGTGCCTGGATCGCACTCGGCATGCTCTGCTTGGTCTATGTACTGAACTTTCTCGACCGGTCGCTGCTTTCGATTCTTGCCAAGCCTATTCAGGACTCTCTGCACGTCACGGACGGGCAGCTGGGCCTTATCGGCGGCCTCTATTTCGCGCTGTTCTATTGCTTCATCTCGATTCCTGTCGGCTGGGTCGCCGATCGGACCAACCGTGTTTGGGTTGTTACCATCGCCTGCGCGCTGTGGAGCGCCGCCACGATGGCATGCGGTGTTGCCACCAACTATTTTCAGCTTGTCATCGCGCGAATGACGGTAGGTGTCGGGGAAGCCGGCGGTGTGCCGCCTTCTTACGCAATCGTGTCCGACTACTTTGTACCGCGACGCCGGGGTACGGCGCTTGGCATCTACAATCTTGGCCCGCCGATCGGCGCCGCGCTGGGCGTTGCATTCGGTGCGTCTATCGCAGCCGCTTATAGCTGGCGCGATGCATTCCTGGTGCTCGGCGGTGCAGGGTTGGTAGTGGCGCTACTGGTCCGGTTGATCGTTCGCGAGCCGCTCCGTGGTGGCCTTGATCCATCACGCGCAAGCGATCAATCGCCCTCCGGTTTCGGCGAGACGATAGTGATGTTCTTTTCGAGGCCCGCGCTTGTGCTCGCAGCGCTTGGGAGCGGCGCGACCCAGGTCGTCACCTATGGTTCGGGTAACTTCGCAACTCTCTTTCTCATGCGCGAGAAAGGAATGACATTGAACGAGGTCGCGATTTACTACGCATTGGTGGTCGGCATCGGCATGAGCGCAGGCATTTTTGTTTCGGGGCGCGTAATCGATCGCTTCACGCGACGCTGGAAGCAGGCCTACGCATTGATCCCAGCGGCCTCTCTCGCGCTCGCCGTTCCGTTTTTCATCGGATTCGTCTGGGCGCCGGACTGGCCGCGCGCGCTTATTTTGCTTATCGGCCCATTTTTCCTGAATTATTTCTATTTGTCTTCATCCGTCACACTCGTCCAGCAGGAAGTGCAACCGGACCAGCGTGTCACGTCGGGCGCGCTTCTGTTGTTGGTGATGAACCTCATCGGTATGGGACTCGGCCCGGCCTTCGTGGGCGCCACGAGCGACCTATTCCATGCCACCCATCCACACAATTCCTTGCAACTCGCGTTCTACGCCCTCTTGCCTTTCTACGGCGTTGCCATCGTGCTCTTTCTCGCACTCGCGCGCGTTCTCAAGCGCGAGGCCTTAACCGGAGAACCGATCCAATGACTTCGCTTCGTCGTCTGATAGCACTCGGCATACTGGCCGCTTCCACGGCGCTTTCTTCCCAACCTCATGCCGACACGGTGGCCGCGATGTCAAAGTCAGATCCCATCGTGAACGCTCCCGCCGGGCCGCTACAAGGCACCAGCGAAGATGGCATCAACGTCTTCAAGGGTATTCCATACGCTGCGCCGCCGATCCGCGGGCTGCGTTGGCGCGCGCCGCTGCCTCTGGCAGTTTGGAAGGATGTTCGCAAAGCGACCGCGTTTGGTCCCGCTTGTATTCAGCCGCGGCCGACCACGCAGAACGTCTACACCGCTGACATCGGCGCCATGAGTGAAGACTGCCTCACACTCAACATCACGGCACCTGCCGACGCGCGCAACGCGCCCGTCTTTGTCTGGATCCATGGCGGTGCGCTCTGGACTGGCGGCGGCAAAGAGGCACTCTACGACGGCACCCGCATGGCGAAGCGCGGCGTGATCGTTGTCACGATCAACTACCGGCTCGGCGTGCTCGGGTGGCTGGCGCATCCTGCGCTCAGCGCGGAGTCGCCGCAGCATGTGTCGGGAAACTATGGGCTGCTCGACCAGATCGCGGCGCTTCGCTGGGTGAAGGACAACATCGGCGCGTTCGGCGGCGATGCGTCGAATGTGACTGTGGCGGGCGAGTCCGCGGGGGGGTTGAGCGTGATGTACCTGCTGACCTCGCCGGTGGCGAAAGGCCTGTTTCAGAAGGCGATTGCCGAAAGCGCCTATATGGTTTCCACGCCGGAGCTTAAACACGCGCGTTACGGCTCACCCTCGGCTGAAGACATCGGCGCGCGCATGGCCGCGGCATTGCAGGCGCCGGACATCGCGGCGCTGCGCGTCATGGACGCCGAGACGCTCAACAACGCCGCACCGGCACTTGGGTTTCAGCCATTCGGGGCGATTGATGGTATCCTTTTACCGAAACAGCTTGTCGATGTGTTCGATGCCGGAGAACAGGCGCATGTTCCGTTGCTCGCTGGATTCAATGCTGGAGAAATCCGCTCGTTGAGGATCCTGGCGCCGCCGCCGCCCGCCGATGCGACAGCATACGAAAAGGAAATCCGCAACCGCTATGGCGATCTCGCCGATGATTTCCTGCGGCTCTATCCCAGCGCAGATTTCAAGGAGAGCATTCTCGCGACCACGCGCGACGCGCTCTATGGCTGGACGGCGGAGCGGCTCGCGCGAAAGCAGGCTGTGATCGGACAGCCTTCCTATCTGTACCTCTTCGACCACGGCTACCCTGCGGCCGACAGCGCAAACCTGCACGCGTTTCACGCGAGCGAATTGCCTTACGTATTCGGGACGATGGACCGGACGCCGCCCAACTGGCCGAAGATTCCTGCGACGGCGGAAGAGCATGCTCTGTCTGATGCGATGCTCGACTACTGGACAAGTTTCGCGCGCACGGGAACGCCACAAGCTTCCAAACAACCAGACTGGCCAGTCTACGGAAGCGATTCTGCCTACCTGGATTTCACCGACGCACCCCACCCGGCAAAAAATCTAATGCCGGGAATGTATGCACTTCATGAGGAGGCCGTTTGCCGGCGCAAAGCGGCTGGGAGCACCGCCTGGAACTGGAACACCGGCATCGTATCGCCTGTCCTTCAAAAACAGCAGACCTGTGCTCACTGACGGATACCCGGATGGCATGAGATGACGCTGATCCGCGAGAAAGCACCGCCCAATCCGCTCAAAGGCTGGCAGGTCGATCCATCGACGATTCGTCACATCGGACATGATCTTTCGCGGCCAGAGTGCATTCTCGCTGAACGCAACGGCTCGCTATGGGCCGCAGATTCACGCGGCGGCGTGATGCATATCCGTCCGGACGGCAGCCAGAAACTTATTATCGCGCCCCGCGACAACAAAGAGGCCGGAGACACCACACCAAACCTGGTCGAGGGCACGTTGCCCAATGGTCTCGCCTTCGCGCGCAGTGGCGACATCCTGATCGCCAATTTCGGTACAGATGCGCTGGAGGTCATGACACGCGAAGGTCATTGCCGCACGCTCGCTGACAGCATCGATGGCAAGCCGCTCGGCAAGGTGAACTTTGTCCTTCGTGACCGGAAAGATCGCCTGTGGGTCACGGTATCGACCAAGATCAATCCCTGGCCAGATGCCATTCGCAACTATCAGGCCGACGGCTATATTGCATTGATTGACGACAAGGGCATCCGCATCGTCGCTGATGGGTTCTATTTCACCAACGAAATCCGTTTCGATGCCGATGAGGAATGGCTCTATGTCGCGGAAACCTGCGCGCGCCGCGTCACCCGCCTGCATATTATGCCGGACGGTTCGGTTCGCGAACGCGAGATCTACGGTCCGCGCTCCCTGGGTTCCGGACTTATCGACGGTATCGCGTTCGATTCGTATGGCAATCTATGGGCGACGATGATCTTTGCCGACCGATTGGTCGCGATCACGCCGACAGGCGATCTTCTCACGCTGTTCGAAGATGGTAACCGCGAATCGGCCAAGCGCTTCGATGCTGAATTCGATCGCGGCACGCCAATAACCCCTGAAACGATGGACGCTACCGGCGGCGAGATCGCGCCGTGGCTGACAAGCGTGACGTTTGGCGGCACCGATCTTCGCACCGTCTACCTCGGCACGTTAAAGGCCACCACCCTGGCCTGTTTCACCAGCCCCGTTGCAGGCCTCCCCATGATTCACTGGAACGACCGATGACAGACATCTCGCGCAGAGACCTTGTTCTGGGAGCCGCAGTGATGAGCACAACATCTAACGTCGCTGCAGCACCTGTGAAAAAACCGCGAGAACTGCCGAAAGATTTCCTTTGGGGTACGGCGATCTCCGCCCATCAGAGCGAAGGCAACAACACCAACAGCGACTCGTGGCTGCGTGAGAATTTAAAACCCACGCTTTACAAAGATCGTTCCGGCGATGCCTGCGATTCCTATCACCGCTATGCGGAGGACATCGCGATCGCCGCGCAGCTCGGATTCAACTGCTATCGCCTCGGCATCGAGTGGGCGCGCATCGAGCCCAGCGAAGGTTTTTTCTCGAACGCCGAACTCGATCACTATGCCGACGTTCTTGAGACCTGCCGCAAGCATGGCCTCAAACCCATCGTCACCTTCAACCACTTCACGACGCCGGTGTGGTTCGCGGAGCGCGGTTGTTTCGAGGTTGCGGATTCGCCCGACCTGTTCGCACGTTTCTGCGGCAAGGCGGCCGGGCATTTAGGCGATCTGATGCATATGGCCACAACGTTCAACGAAGCCAATATCACTTTGCTGATCCCGTTCTTTCCGAACTATGACAAATATCGCGCGTTCGCGGCAGTTACGACCGCGGCGGCCGCCAAGGCGACGGGCTCACCAAAATTTTCCAGCGTCGCGCTCGGCGATCCAGCGATCTCGACTCCTCTGATGCAGGAAGCGCATCGCAAGGGCTATGCGGCGATCAAGGCCTCGCGCCCCGATCTCCTGGTAGGCCTGAGCCTTACGACACAGGACATCCAGTCGGTGGGAGATCCGTCACTGGCCAAAGTCTATCGACAGAAGCTTTATGGCGATTGGGTCAACGTCGCGCGCGAGCACACCGATTTTATCGGGATCCAGACCTATACGCGCTTCAGGGTTGACGAGAAGGGGCTCGTTCCGCCGCCCAAGGATGCCGAACTGACGGCGGCGGGTTACGAGTTCTATCCGCCCGCGCTGGCCAACACGATCCGCTGGGCTCATAGCGCCATCGGCAAACCGATCTACATCACCGAAAGTGGCATCGGCACTGACGACGACACGCGACGCATTGCCTTCATCGATCAGGCACTGGCGGGCGTGCGCGACTGTCTCGACGAAGGCATTCCTGTTCACTCATATCTTTACTGGTCGCTGCTCGACAATTTTGAATGGACGTCAGGCTACGACAAGCATTTCGGACTCGTCGCCGTGGACCTTCAAACCTTCAAGCGCACGCTGAAACCCAGCGCGCTGCACCTCGGAGCCATCGCAAGAACGAATAAAATCTAACAGAGAGATGCTGCTCTTCAGGGTTTGCGGAAACGAGTTGCGTACAAGCCTTTCAACGCCCCCCAAAAAAGAATGCATCGATCAGTTTTCTGAAACGAATTTCTGGCCCAATGCATTCCAATCATCCGCGCCAAATCTGCGAAACACTTCGGTAATGTTCGCTGAGTGCGGTACGTCAGGCATGGTCCCAGCTTTTACGGCCTGCAATACATCGTCGGCGGCGACCACAATGGCACTCAGTAAGAGGCTTGGCAGGATAGCCAGCCTGTAGCCGAGAGACTGTGCGTCCCGTAGCGATATGCTCGGCGTTTTCGCGCCCGGTACAATGTTGAGAAGGCAGGGTCCTCTCACCTGCTTGGGAATTGTGGCGAGTTCTTCCCTTGTCTGCACGGCTTCGACGAATGCCATATCAGCTCCCGCATCGATAGCGGCATTTACCCGAAAAACGGCTTCCCCAAGCCCCATAACGGCGCGCGCATCCGTACGCGCGATGATGAGGAAATCCGGATCACGGCGCGCCGCAACCGCCGCCCTTATTTTGGAGGCGAACTGAGCGGCAGGAATGATCTGTTTGCCATCGAGATGTCCGCAACGCTTTGGCATAACTTGATCCTCGATGTGGAGACCGGCCACGCCCTGTTTCTCGTATTCCCTGATCGTGCGCGTGACGTTCAGTTCATTTCCGTATCCCGTATCGGCATCCGCAATCACGGGTATCTGAACCGTGCGGGCGATAATGCCGGCATTTCCCGACATTTCCGTCATATCGAGCAAGCCAAAATCGGGATAGCCCCGCGCCATCGATGTGGCGGCACCACTCATATAAACCGTGGAATAACCGGCCTGCTCCGTGAGCTTGGCAGTGATGCCGTCATAAACGCCGGGCGCAACGATCATGCCGGATTGGCGAAGCAATTCACGAAAACGGGCGGCCTGCGTCATTGTTACCTCCACACTTGACCTGAGAATTGGCTGATGTGTTGTTTGGTGCGGACGCAAATCTGTCCGCAGCGGCAGGCTATTCCGCCGTTATCGTTGTTGCTGCTGTTGCTGCTGTTGTTGTTGGTAGTACTGCTCGGCGCGCTTCGGCGGCTCAGAACCCGGTTTGATCGGCCGCGCGACTCTTAGAAATTCTTCGTGACGCACCGGTGCCTGGGTCGGCTGTACTGAGACTGAAATTGCGAGTTCCGACTGTGCGTCGCCTTTATAGGTTCCGCGCGTCGGCGGAACATCGGCGTAGTCGCGGCCGACTGCGACACGAATATGCCGCTCGCCGGCGGGAACATTGTTGGTGGGATCGAATCCGGCCCAACCGGAGCCCGGCAGATATGATTCTACCCAAGCATGGGTAGCATCGTCACCGGAGCGGTCTTTACCCTTGTCACGATGATAGAGATAGCCGGAAACATAGCGCGTCGGCACGCCCCAGTACCGCGCAATTGCGATCATCACATGCGCAAAATCCTGACAGACACCGCTTTTCATCCTCAGCGCATCATCGATCGGTGAGTGAACTTCGGTGACGCCGACCTTGTAGTCGAAAGCGTCGTAGATTGCATGGCTCAAATGCGCGAGCGCCGCGGCGGGATCGCCGACGGGTTTGTCCAGATTGCGCACCTTCATGAAACCCAGCAGCGACGGCGTCATTTTGGCAAATTTGGAATCGTCCAGGAAATCAAATTGCTCGGCTGAGAGATTTTCCGGATTGTATTGTGTCCATTCGACCGGTGGCGCCAGCGGGCGCGCCCAGTTCGTCATCTCTATCAACGACTGGGTCTCAATGCGTAGTTCGGAATGCTAGCGCAGCACATTGAAATGATAGACTGCATTGCCCAGATAATCGGTATAGGCATAAAGCTGCGCGCGAGGGTTACTGACGATCTGGAACGAGCGCAGGGCCTGTATGCCTTCAGAGCGCGGCTGCATACGCAACTCCATCACGCTCTCGCGCACCGGCGCGCTGTAACGGAAACGGGTGATGTGGCGAATGGAGTAATGCATTACATGTCCTCAGGATACGAATCGACGGAACAGAATCAAAGCACCGCCTCCGCATCGTACGCGATATAGGCGGCGTAGACCGCGTCATGGATCTGCTCGCACTGCTTCGTCACGCCAAGCAGGAAACTGTCCATGGCGTCGCCCATCATTTCGTCCAGTCCGAAATCGACCGACGCCTTGAGGCGCCCCGCCAACCGTTCGCAGATTGCGCGCCGGGAGGGCGGCGCACCTTGTGCCACATGGGCCAGCGCATCGACGATGCTGTTTATGGAGAAGCGAACCGAATGTGGAAATTCCGCATCGAACAAAAGAAATTTCGCGATCTGCGCCGGATTAAGCGCGGCGGTGAACTCCTTACAGTACGGCTCGAACGCCGTGCAATATTTGAGCAAGGTCAGCCAGTCGAAATATTTGGGCTCAGGCAACCTTTTCTCGATACCCGGCGCGGGCACACCGAAATAGATATCGAGCAAGCGGCTTGACAATTGCGCACGCTCGATGTGGCAGCCGAGCTGCAGAAAACGCCAGCCTTCGCCATGGCGCAGCGTCGAATACGTCACGCCGCCGAGCGTAAACAAGTCTTCCAGCGTCTGACGAAAGAACGACGCCGGCTGGTGCACCCAGATGGACTCGCCGTCCTCACCCTGCGTGCCCAGATAGATGCGGTTCAGATGCTCCCACACTTCGGTGGAAAGCTGTTCGCGGACCTGACGTGCATTATCTCGCGCAAAAGATAGCGAACATAGCAATGAAGACGAATTCTTGCGATTGAACGTAAGCGTTTCGGTAATGGTCTGCGCGCTCCGGCCAGCGACGGACTCGTCGGTGAGTGCGGCGGCGATGCGCCACCAGCTGACTTCCGCGTCTTCAGGTGATTGCTCGACCATCGATTCAAGATTGACGGCGATCAGGCGCGCGGTGTGTTCGGCGCGCTCGATATAGCGGCCCATCCAGTAGAGAGAGTCTGCCACGCGCGCGAGCATCTATTTGCTTAAGACCCAGGTATCTTTGGAGCCGCCACCCTGGCTCGAATTGACGACAAGACTGCCCTTGCGCAGCGCCACCCGCGTGAGGCCGCCAGGCACGATCTTCGTCTCCTCGCCGTGCAGGATGAAAGGCCGCAGATCAACGTGGCGCGCCTCGATCGCGCCGTTCACGAAGGTTGGCGCTGTGGAAAGCTGGATAGTCGGTTGTGCGATGTAGTTCTCCGGATCGGCTCTGAGCTTGTCCGCGAAATCCGCGCGTTCCTTCGCGCTCGCATGCGGGCCGACCAGCATCCCGTAACCACCAGATTCACCGACCGCCTTTACCACCAGCCTGTCGAGATTGGCGAGCACATGATCGAGCGATTGCGGTTCGCGGCACAGGAAGGTCTCGACGTTGTCGAGGATCGGCTCTTCGGAAAGGTAGTATTTGATGAGCCGCGGCACATAGGCATAAATCGCCTTGTCGTCCGCGACGCCGGTTCCGAGCGCATTGGCGAGGATCACGTTGCCGGCGCGATACGCGTTGAACAGACCGGGCACACCGAGTGCGGAATCCTCGCGGAAGATCAGCGGATCGATGAAATCGTCGTCGATGCGGCGATAGATGACATCAATGCGCTTTAGCCCACTCGTCGTGCGCG
The DNA here is from genome assembly GCA_964498625.1 of uncultured Rhizobium sp. Taxonomy (GTDB): domain Bacteria; phylum Pseudomonadota; class Alphaproteobacteria; order Micropepsales; family Micropepsaceae; genus Rhizomicrobium. The sequence goes on along the minus strand of CAZCJI010000002.1, from coordinate 11,186 downwards.
CATAGACGACATTGTCGTTGACCAGCAGATCGCGGCCTTCCACCAACTCCACGCCCATACGGCGTGCCAGAAATGCGTGTTCGAAGAACGCGGCGTTGAAAACGCCTGGCGTCAACACCGCGATCGAGACATCTTCCTGAAACGGCGCCAGAGATTTCAAGGTCGCAAGCAGTTCGTTCGGGTATTGCTCGATCGGCAGCACACGCGCGGAGCGGAAGACATTCGGGAATGCGCGGCGGACCACCTCGCGGTTCGCAAGCATGTAGGACACGCCGGAGGGGACGCGCAGATTGTCTTCCAAAACGACAAACGCGCCGTCTTCTCGCCGCACCAAATCGGTACCGCAGACATTCACATAGGCACCGTGCGGCACGGCAAGACCGCGCATTTCCCGGCGGTAGTGCTTGGAGCCCAGGATCATCGCGCGCGGCACGATGCCGTCTCTCAGCACAAGACCTTCATTGTAGATGTCGCGCAGGAAAAGGTTCAGCGCAGTGATGCGCTGCTTCAAACCGCGCTCGACACGCTCCCATTCCTCCGCCGCGATGATGCGTGGCAGCAGATCGGTTGGGATAATCCGTTCGGTCGCCTGCGAGTCCGAATAAACCGTGAAAGTGATACCCTGATGCAGAAAGCTTTGCTCGCAGGCGCTTTGCCGCCGTGCGAGTTCCCCCGCGGGCAACGTGCGCAGGCGGCTGTCGAGTTGGCGATATTGCGGACGGATCGACCCATCGCGCGCGAACGTCTCGTCATAGGCGAGGCCAAGATCATAATTCGTATAAGGCGCGCCGCGCATCAAGGGAGATAGAGCCTGCCCCTGCAGATCAGATTGTTTGGATCGCGCCGTTCCCGCCATTCGCAAAGCAAAGAGGGCGCAGAACGATTCGTCAACTGCGGCCCTTTGCCTATTTCTTAAGCTGAGAAACGTCACGCACCGCGCCGCGCGCGGCACTTGTCGCCATCGCCGCATAGGCTTGCAACGCCGGCGAAACCTTTCGGTCGCGGTTTGCCGGGTGCCAGTGGGTTCCATAACGCGCGTTCAAGACCTTGCGACGTTGGTCGAGTGCCGCGGCATCCACCATGAGATTGATCGCGCGCGCCGGAATGTCGATCTCGATGCGATCCCCGTCTTCGACCAGTGCGATCATCCCGCCTTCCGCAGCTTCCGGCGAGACGTGACCGATGGAAAGCCCCGATGTGCCGCCGGAAAAGCGCCCGTCCGTCACCAGCGCGCAAGCCTTACCAAGCCCCTTCGATTTCAGATATGAGGTCGGATAAAGCATCTCCTGCATCCCGGGGCCCCCTTTCGGGCCCTCATAACGGATCACCACAACATCGCCGGCCTTTACGGCGTTGCCAAGAATGCCGGCAATCGCAGCGCCCTGGCTTTCAAAAACCCGCGCAGGTCCGGAGAACTTAAGGATGCTTTCGTCTACACCGGCCGTCTTCACGATGCATCCGTCAGGCGCGATGTTGCCGGTAAGTACCGCAAGTCCGCCGTCGCGGCTAAACGCATTCTCGGAAGAGCGGATCACGCCCTTTTTTCGATCCAGATCTAGTTCGGTGTAACGCCGGTCCTGGCTGAACGCCGTCTGCGTCGGAATTCCCCCGGGCGCTGCACGGTAGAAATGGCGGACGTTCTCATCGTTCGTCTGGCGCACGTCCCATTTCGACAACGTCGCGGTCAGGCTTTCGCCGTGCACCGTGACAACGTCGCGGTGCAACAAACCCGCGCGGTCGAGTTCGCCCAGGATCGCCATGATTCCGCCGGCGCGATGCACATCCTCCATGTGCACATCCGACTTCGATGGCGCGACCTTGCACAGCACGGGAACCTTGCGGGAAACGCGGTCGATATCGGCCATCGTGAAATCGACTTCCGCTTCGTGCGCAGCAGCAAGCAGATGCAGAACCGTGTTGGTCGAGCCGCCCATGGCGATATCGAGCGACATCGCGTTTTCGAACGCTTCAAAGCTGGCGATATTCCGCGGCAGTGCGGTCGCGTCGTCGTTTTCATACCAGCGCCTCGCAAGCTCGACGACCATCCGCCCCGCCCGTAGAAACAGATTCTTCCGGTCCGCATGGGTGGCAAGCACCGAGCCATTGCCTGGCAGTGAAAGGCCTAATGCTTCGGTCAGGCAGTTCATCGAATTGGCGGTAAACATCCCGGAGCACGAACCGCAGGTCGGACACGCAGAGCGTTCCATCACCAGCACGTCTTCGTCGCTCAGCTTGTCGTCTGCGGCCGCGACCATCGCGTCGATCAGATCGACGGCGACCGTGCCGTCTTTCAATTGAACCTTGCCCGCCTCCATCGGGCCCCCGGAGACGAACACAGCCGGTATATTCAAGCGCAATGCCGCCATCAGCATGCCGGGTGTGATCTTGTCGCAATTGGAGATGCAGACGAGTGCATCGGCGCAATGCGCGTTGACCATGTACTCGACACTGTCGGCGATCAGTTCGCGCGACGGCAGACTGTAGAGCATGCCGTCATGCCCCATCGCGATGCCGTCATCGACGGCGATGGTGTTGAATTCCTTTGCGACCGCGCCGGCCTTCTCCACCTCACGCGCGACGAGCTGACCGAGATCCTTCAAGTGCACATGACCCGGCACGAATTGCGTGAACGAGTTCGCGATCGCGACGATCGGCTTGCCGAAATCCGAGTCCTTCATGCCGGTCGCGCGCCAAAGCCCGCGTGCACCGGCCATATTACGGCCGTGGGTGGAAGTTCTGGAGCGCAATTGGGGCATCGAAGTCTCTCGAACCGCCCGGCTTGGGGCATTGTGCTCAAATAACAGGCAAACCGTTCCAAGCGAACGATTATCTCTTTTTCACGGCCTCTTTTGTTTTTTCTCTTCACGGAGGCTTAATCTTATGTTTCTATGGATGCATAGACGAATTCAAGAGTTGTGTTTTCCATGGTCGCTGGCCGTACCGCTGTTGCGCGTTTCCCGCTGGACCTGACGGTCCTCGCGGACGTGCGCGCGTTCGGTCTGCTTAGCCTCGTACTCCTTCTTATTCGGACCCTGAGCGGGATCGGAGCGAGTTAGCGTAACCCAAAAACGCAGATCGCCTGACGGACCCGCTCTCAAAAGGAGCGGGTTTTTTGTTGCGCGATCTGCCGGACCAAAACCGGAGAGATTGAATTATGCGCGTTTATAACCACGACGATGTAGACCCCAAGAGCCTCGACGGCGCGCGCGTTGCCGTCATCGGATATGGAAGCCAGGGCCGCGCGCACGCGATGAACATGCGCGACAGCGGTATCGATGTCGTTGTCGGCGTGCGCGACGGCGGCAAGGGCTGGAAGCGTGCGCGGGCGGATGGCGTTAAAACAGCTGAGCCAGCCGACGCCGTGAAAGGTGCGACTATCGTCGCGATCCTGACGCCGGACATGACGCACGACACGATCTGGCGCGATTCCGTCGAGCCCAACATCGTCAAAGGCGCTGCCGTTCTCTTCGCACATGGATTCTCGGTTCACTACGGCCGCATCACGCCGCGCAAGGACATCGATGTGATCCTTGTTGCGCCAAAAGGCCCAGGTGATCTGGTCCGGCGCGAATATGTGCGTGGCCACGGCGTGCCATGTCTGTTTGCGATTCAGCAGGACGCCAGCGGCAAGGCGCGCGAGCGCGTGCTGGGCTATGCGCGCGCTATCGGCGGCACCTTCGGCGGCTGCATCGAGACGACGTTCGCGGAAGAGACCGAAACCGATCTGTTCGGCGAGCAGTCCGTGCTGTGCGGCGGCGTCACCGAACTGGTGATTGCGGGTTACGATACGCTGGTCGATGCGGGTTACCAGCCCGAGGTTGCGTATTTCGAATGCATGCATGAACTGAAGCTGATCGTCGATCTGCTGCACGAAGGCGGACTGAAAAAGATGCACGAATTCGTGTCCGAGACCGCGAAATACGGCGATCTGGTCTCCGGCCCGCGCATCGTCACCGGTGAAACACGCCAGCGCATGAAGGACGTACTGAGCGACATACAATCGGGCTCCTTCGCGCGCGACTGGATCCTGGAGAACCAAGCCGGACGCCCACGCTACGAAGCGCTTCTCAAGAAAGACCTCGATCATCCGATTGAAAAAGTCGGCCGCGATCTGCGCACGCGCATGACATGGCTGAACCCGCAAACCAACGCTGCCGAGTAGGTATCATGTCGAGTATTGGTCCCGCGCACATTACGAAAGCCGATGACAGCCCGCGCTCCGGCGCGCGTCTGCTTATCGACGCGCTGGAGCGCATGGGGGCCGATACGATCTTCGGCTATCCCGGCGGCGCTATCATGCCGGTGTACGATGCGCTGACAGGATCGGGCATCCGTCACATTTTGGTGCGTCACGAACAGAGCGCCGCGTTCGCCGCCGATGCGTGGGCCCGCGTCACGGGCAGACCCGGTGTGTGCATGGCAACGTCCGGTCCGGGCGCCACCAACATGATCACCGGTATCGCCAACGCCGCGATGGATTCCGTGCCAATGGTCGCGATCACGGGCCAGGTCGCAACCTCCTTTATCGGTACCGACGCATTTCAGGAGGTCGATATCATCGGCATGACTCTGCCGATCGTGAAACACTCCTGGCTGGTGCGCGACGTCGCCGACGTTCCTGCGGTCGTAGCAGAGGCTTTCCACGTCGCGGCGTCGGGCCGCCCTGGCCCCGTGCTGATCGATCTGCCGAAGGACATCGCTGCCGGTGCAACCGCGCACACCCGCGCGCCCTGCTTCGACAACAGGAGTGGCAGCGAAGATGACACCAACGCGCTCGAACATGCCGAGTTGATGATCGCCCAGGCGAAGAAGCCTTTGCTCTACGTTGGGGGCGGCGTCGGCATCGCGGACGCCGTGGCGGAGTTGCGTGCATTTTCTCGCCGTACAGGCATCCCTTCCGTTGCGACGTTGAAAGGTCTCGGCACGATCCCAACTGACGATCCATCGTTTTTGGGGATGCTGGGCATGCACGGCACCAAAGCAGCGAACCACGCCGTGCAGGAATGCGATCTCCTGATCTGCGTCGGCGCACGCTTCGATGACCGCGCCACCGGGAAGCTGTCCACGTTCGCTCCCCATGCGCGTGTTATTCATTTCGACATAGATCCGGCAGAGATCGGCAAGCTCCGCGAGGCCGATGTCGCGATCACGGCCGATCTGAAACGCGTTCTGCCTGCGCTGCATCCGGTTGGCATGAACACAGCGGCGTGGACTGCAAAAATACGCAAAATGAAGGACGACTTCGCCTTCGCCTATGACGCGCCCGGCGAAGGTATCTATGCGCCAAAACTGCTGAAGGATCTGTCAGAGGCGGCGGGTGACGATTTCACCGCGGCCTGTGACGTCGGCCAGCACCAGATGTGGGTGGCGCAGCATTGTCGTTTCTCGCACCCCTCCGCGCACCTGACCTCCGGTGGATTGGGCGCCATGGGGTACGGCCTGCCCGCCGGCATGGCCGCGAAACTCGCGAAGCCCGACGCGGATGTCGTCGCGATTACCGGCGACGGCTCAATCATGATGAACATTCAGGAGCTAGCGACTCTGAAGCGCTATGGCATCGCGCTCAAAATCCTGCTGCTGGACAATTCTTCGCTCGGCCTGGTTCGCCAGTGGCAGGAACTGTTCTACGACCGCAATTACAGCGAGACGAACCTATCCGACAACCCGGACTTTGTGCAGGTCGCGCAGGCGTTCGGCATCGAGGCATTCCGCATCACACGCCGCGACGAGACCCAGGGTGCGATCCGGCGTCTCCTGGCCGCCGAAGGCCCGTGCCTGATGCATGTTGTCATCGATCCCTTTGAAAACGTCTGGCCACTGGTGCCGCCAGGCAAAAGCAATCACGAAATGATGGAGGCGTAACTATGAGCAAGATCATTCATCTCGAACTCGACCGTGCCGAAGGCTCACTGCCGCGGATTATCGGGCTCATCGAACGCCGCGGCTTCCACATTGACGGCATGACCATGGATGGCGAAGGCACGCATCGCGCGTTGTCGATCCATGTGCGTCCGCACGACGCCTCGCGTCGCATCGATGTGCTGGGCCGTCAGATCGACAAGCTCTACGGCGTGCGCCGGACCGGGACCGTACCAAACGGTGGAGCGGTATCGTGCGCAATGCAGTAGACGACAACCGCGTCCTGATCTTTGACACCACCCTGCGCGACGGCGAACAGGCGCCGGGCTTCAGCATGGGCGTATCCGAAAAGCTACGCGTTGCGGCGGCGCTGCGCGATATGGGCGTCGATATCATCGAGGCCGGCTTTGCCGCTGCGTCACCGGGCGATGAGGAAGCGATCAACGCCGTGGCGCGGGAGATCGAAGGGGCTGTGATCTGCTCCCTCGCCCGCGCATCGATCGGCGATATAGAAGCGGCAGCCCGCGCGCTGGAACCGGCGCGCGAGCGCCGCTTGCACATCTTCCTGGCGACGAGCCCAATTCATCGCGAAGCAAAGCTGAACATGACACACGATCAGGTCGTTGAGGCGGCGGTGCAGTCAATCAAATATGCACGCACTATTTTCGACGACGTAGAATTCAGCGCCGAAGACGCGATCCGCACCGAGCCGGATTTTCTGGTCGAGGTGCTGCAGGCTGCAGCAGATGCCGGTGCAACGACGCTGAACGTGCCCGACACGGTCGGCTATTCGACGCCGGACGAGATCGGTCGCCTGTTCGCGATGCTAAAAGCAAACATCAAGGTCGCTCCCGGCGTGCGGTTCTCCACACACTGCCACAACGATCTCGGCATGGCGGTGGCGAACAGCGTGATGGCCGTGAAAGCGGGTGCCCGGCAAATCGAATGTACTATCAACGGCATTGGCGAGCGCGCCGGCAACAGCGCGCTGGAAGAAGTCGTGATGGCATTGCGGACCCGCGCGGATTTGTTCGAGGTCCGTACCGGCATCGACACGACAAAACTGACGGCGGTGAGCCGCCTGGTCTCGCGCGTGACGAAGTCGCCGGTCGTACGCAACAAAGCTGTGGTCGGGCGCAACGCCTTCGCGCATGAGGCCGGCATCCACCAGCACGGCGTTATGTCGGATGCACGCACCTATGAAGTGATGCGTCCGGAAGACGTCGGTATGAAAGCGAGCGAACTGGTGCTCGGAAAGCATTCCGGGCGCCATGCGGTCGATAAGCGTGCGCGAGAGCTTGGCTATCAGTTCGACAGCGCGGCGATGATGCGCATCTTTGCTTCGTTCAAGCGCCGCGCCGACGAGATCGGCGCGCTCGACGACGACGAGCTTCACGCGCTGTTCACCGACGGCGACATCGCCGAGCGCGGCTGGAGCCTAACACGTCTTGAAGCCCGCACCGACAAGACCGGCCGCAGCCGCGCGGTCAGCGCGGTCGAGTTGGCACGCGACAACGAGTCCACCACGCATGTCGCGATCGGCGAGACCGCGCTCGAAGCCGCATTCCTCGCATTACGCGAAGCGGCGGGTGAAGACGCTCATGTCGTCGAAATCGACGTGATGCTTACCGGCTACGGCGCAACGCCGGACGCGACCGCTGAAACGACGGTCAACATCGGGGGACGCGCATGGGCAGGACACGGCCAAGGCCCGGACCCGTTGTGGGCGGGTGTGCGCGCCTTCCTCGATGCGTTCAACAAGGCGGGGCGCGCGAAGGGTTACGCCGCCGCGCCACGGGAGAACTACAATGAAGCCGCTGGCTGAGTTCATCTGGATGAACGGGCGCGTCACGCCCTGGGCCGATGCCAAAATCCACGTGATGACGCATGCACTGCACTACGGCACGTCAGTGTTCGAAGGCATCCGCGTCTACGACACCCCGCGCGGGCAGTACGGTTTTCGTCTAGACGATCACATGAAACGCCTTGTCGATTCCGCTCGGATGTACGGCATTACCTTGCCCTACTCTGCCGATGACATGGTCGCTGCAACCAAGGCTATCGTGCGTAGGAACGGACTGAAGAGTGCCTATGTGCGACCTATCGCGTTCCTTGGTGAATGCGGCATGAGCGTTACTCCTACAGACGAAGCGATGCAGGTCGATGTTGCCATCGCGACATTCCCCTGGGGCGCCTATCTCGGCGACGAAGGCCAGAAGCGCGGCGTAGACGTGTGCGTGTCGAGTTGGGCGCGCTTCGCGCCTAACACGGTTCCCACTGCTGCAAAAGCAGGCGGGAGCTACCTGAACGGCTATCTGATCGGCCGCGAAGCGCGCACGCGCGGCTTCGTCGAGGGCATCGCGCTCGGCACCGACGGGCGGCTCTCAGAAGGCGCCGGCGAGAATTTGTTTGTCGTGAAGGACGGGCGCATATTAACACCGCCAGCCGCGTCGTCGGTCCTGATCGGCATCACGCGCGACACGGTGATGACGCTGGCAAAGGAAGAAGGCTTCGAGATCGTGGAACAGGTCCTGCCGCGCGAAATCCTCTATATCGCCGACGAAGTATTTCTGACCGGCACGGCGGCAGAGATCACGCCGGTGCGCTCTATCGACGGCATCGTCACCCGCGCGAACGGACCGGGTCCGATCACCAAACGTCTTCAGGCGCGTTTTAATGGCCTGTTCGATGGGCACCCCCACCGCTGGCTCGATCCGATAGGAGCTGCGGCGGAGAAAGAAAGAGATGATGTCTTCGAAGCCGCCTAGGACATTGTTCGACAAGGTCTGGGATGCGCATGTCGTGGAGGCCGAAGCCAAAGACCGCCCCGCGGTTCTCTATGTCGATCTCCATCTCGTCCATGAGGTGACCTCGCCGCAGGCATTCACGGCGCTCGCCGAGCGTGGGCTGAAAGTGCGCCGTTCCGACAAGACATTTGCAACCATCGATCATTCGACACCGACACTTCCAGCCGGTGCCGACGGCGAGAGGCCCTACGTCAGCAACGAGGCCCGCAGCCAGATCGCAACACTGGAAGAGAACTGCCGTGCGCATGGGATCCCGTTCGCGGGCTGGGGGAGCCCGAACCGCGGCATCGTGCATGTGATCGGTCCTGAGCTTGGCCTAACCTGGCCCGGAAGTGTTGTGGTCTGTGGCGACAGTCACACCGCAACGCATGGCGCGTTTGGTGCACTCGCTTTTGGCATCGGCACATCGGAAGTCGGCCATGTGCTCGCCACACAGTGTCTGCTACAGCGCAAACCGAAGACCTTGCGTGTGACGGCAGACGGCGAGCTTCAGCCTGGCGTCGGCGCGAAAGACCTTGCGCTTGCGATCATTGCGGCGGTCGGCATCGGCGGCGGCACCGGCAGCGTTATTGAGTATGCCGGCGAAGCGGTGCGTTCGCTCGATATGGAAGGCCGCATGACCCTCTGCAATATGTCGATCGAACTCGGCGCACGCGCCGGCATGGTCGCACCCGATGAAAAGACGATCGCGTGGCTTCGCGGACGCCCACACGCTCCGCAAGGCGATGCCTTTGAGAGGCTTGCGGTCGATTGGCGCGCATTGGCATCCGACGAAGGCGCAGCCTATGACCGAAGGCTCCGCATTGACGCCTCAAAGATAAAGCCGATGGTGACATGGGGCACAACGCCGGATACAGGCGTGGCCGTCGATGGGACAGTGCCGAACCCGGTCGCCGGAATCTCCGAACGTGCTTTGCGCTATATGGGCATGGAACGCGATAGCGTTCTTACAGAGATGCCGGTCGATGTCGTGTTCATCGGGAGCTGCACCAATGGCCGCCTGCCGGATCTGCGCGCCGCGGCCGAGGTCATGCGCGGACGCAAGGTGAAAAAAGGCGTGCGCGCGCTCGTCGTTCCGGGCTCCGAAGCTGTACGACGTCAGGCGGAAGCCGAAGGTCTTCATGAGATATTCCTGTCCGCCGGCGCGGAGTGGCGTTTGCCGGGATGCTCGATGTGCATTGCCATGAATGGCGATTTCGTTCAGCCCGGTCAGCTCGCAGTTTCTACCTCCAACCGCAATTTCGAAGGCCGGCAAGGGCCCGGCGCACGCACCGTGCTGGCAAGCCCCGCCACCGCGGCTGCGTCTGCCGTCATGGGCCATATCGCGGACCCACGACCGCTTTTGGAGTCCGCCGCATGAGCATCAAGCCTTTCGCAACCCTCACATCGCGAACCGTCGTTTTGCGCAATGAGAACATCGATACCGATCAGATTATTCCGGCGCGCTTTCTCACGACCACGTCACGACAGGGCCTTGGCAAGCTCGCCTTCCACGACTGGCGCTATGATAACGAAGGCCATGAGACAAAGGACTTCCTGCTCAACCGCATCGCACCGTGTGCGCATCGCATTCTCGTGGCGGGCAAGAATTTTGGTTGCGGCTCCTCGCGCGAGCACGCCCCATGGGCACTGGCCGATTTCGGGTTTCGCGCGGTGGTGAGCACCGAGATCGCGGACATCTTTACCTCCAACGCACTCAAGAATGGATTGCTGCCGGTCGTTATCGACCCGGCGAGCTGGGAACTGCTCGCGGCGCGGCCGGGAGAGAACGCGACCATTGATCTGGAATCGTGCGAACTGCGCTTCGGCAATCATGTCGCCGAGTTCGAGATCGAGGCGTTCGCGCGGCGCTGTCTCCTTGACGGCGTCGATACCATGGGCTGGTTGATGGAACGTCTGCCTTCCATCGAAGCCTACGAGAAACAACGCGCGGCATGAGCAAATTCAATATTGTCCTTCTTCCGGGCGATGGCATCGGTCCGGAAGTCACCGGCGCAGCCCAGCAGGTGCTCCAAGCGGTCGGCCTCCGCTTCAATCACGAATTTCTATTCACGACAAAGCTCATCGGCGGCGCGGCGATCGACGCGACCAGCGACCCGCTACCGCGCGAAACAGTGGAAGCCTGCGAGAAGGTCGATGCCGTTTTCCTGGGCGCCGTCGGCGGGCCCAAGTGGGACGGCGGAAAACGCAGACCCGAAGAGGGCCTGCTCGGCATCCGTAAAGCGCTGGGCCTGTTCGCCAATCTTCGTCCCGTGACGGTGAGCGAGGCGACACTGGACCAATCACCGCTGAAGCCGGAGATTGCGCGCGGCGTCGACCTGCTGATCGTTCGCGAACTCGCAGGCGGCGCGTACTTCGGTGAGAAGAAGCGCGACGGCGATACGGCTTCTGATATCTGCATCTATACCGTTGCAGAGATTGAACGTGTAACGCGCGTGGCATTCGAAGCGGCGCGCCAGCGTCACAACTCCGTCATCTCGGTCGATAAGGCGAATGTGATGGAGACAAGCCGATTGTGGC
>CAZCJI010000001.1:0-28544 GCA_964498625.1 uncultured Rhizobium sp. | reverse complement strand
CGTCTCGCACTGACATGAGGATGCTGGGTCGCGAAAGTCGCGGCTAGAAATTTAAGCCACACTCGCGAAGGTCCATATCAGCAGTGCTGGGCCGGGGCCGCTCGCAATTTGCCTACGCCGCATCACTATCGCCAGCGACCGCCTGACAGCGTAACGACCCTATCACGTCCTTACGCAGGCTTCGTCCTCTTCACATTGTGCGCGGTCTACGTTCCACGGCTTGTTGGGCCAAGCTTTCCAGCACGTCCCCTAGATCTCCGATAAATGAAGATTATCGGACATCCGGTGCTTAGTCCGCTACCGACAGGCCATGAGATTTCGCGGATTTCCGGCCCACCGTCGCGACACGGCATTGCGATACCAACAAATTGACCAACACCCATCGCGTGATGCCAGCCAACCCGCTAACTCCGCTCTCTGCAGTAGAAATCTCCGTTCCGAATGGACTGCTTTTGGAACGGCGCATTTGTCGGCTGAGAAATTGCGCAGAATTGCGCGACGCAGAGCGCATTTGCTCCATGCTCCTCGGTGCTTCGGCATACTTCACCCGTGTAAGCCGCGGAAAGTTCAAAGCCTTTTCGTCTCTATACGGATTAAAATAATATAGCACTTACAATAAGATATGCGTGGTGGGCCCGGCAGAACCCACGAGGCGATAAATAGTGTAGCAGATATAATGTCTTAGTGTAGAGCACTGGCTGCCATACCAACAATCATACCAACTTACCGCTCGCCCTAGTCCCACGCCAACTTCATCTGTCCGTATCAGTCATATCGCGATCCACAGGCTCTGTTGCGCTATGACGGCTTAAGCTTCGTGTCATGGTGTGTCGAGATCCAGACGATATGACGTCCACCTCGGCCTTTGCTGGCGCGGGCCTTGAGCTCATCCACGACGTATCCCGCGCGGACAAGACGATCAGCGAACACCTTGTCGGGCGCTGCCGACCATATCGCCAACAGGCCTTTTGGACGAAGCGCTGTGCGCACCGCTTCAAGGCCGCGCAGATCGTAAGCCTGTTATTGGCGCGGCGGCTGAGACCAGGGGGGCCGTTATCCACGTCGAGCAGGATCGCGTCGAAGCTCAGCCGCGCGGATGCGATCAGGTCACCGACGTCGGTCTCACGAGTATTGACCCTCGGATCGTCGAGGCAATTGGCTGTGAGCCCGGCCATAGGTCCGCGCGCCCATTGCATGACCGCGGGCACCAGTTCAGCGACAATGATCTGAGCGTCAGCACCCAGTTTGGCGAGAGCGGCCCGCAGCGTGAAACCCATGCCATACCCACCGATCAGCACACGACATGCGGGCGCCCCCGAAGGCGGTCGCACGCCACCTCCGCAAGCTCCGTTTCGGACCCGCTCATTCGGCTGTTCATGAGCGTGATGTTGCTGGCCACAATTGAGAACTCGTCTCCCGTCGCAATAGCTTTAGCTCACACTCTCCACCCGGCACTATTGCCGTATCGAGACGGATCCAAGAAAGCATGGAGAGACTTTAGCTATATCGACAAGGAGATCGAGCTCAAATGATGCGCAGCTGGCGCAACAACTTTGAGTGGTGCAGCAATATCCTGTGCAGCCAAAACTTGCCGAGCTTCGATGCATTGGACGGAAGGAGCTTACAACGCGGCCCGGTCGGAATTGGAATTGTTGCGGCGCACGATCCAGTCACGCTCATCTCGTCTACGCCACTATCGTGGCTCGCCGTAGCTTGTCCATGAACCCACTGCTAACCGCGCGAGCCAGTCGCATCAGCGCTTTGGAGCAGAAGAAGACAGCGTGTGCTATAGTCCAAGTCATGAACGTCAGAACCACTTCGATCTCGAGTGCTCCTCGACACAGTGCAGCTTCGAGACGCCCCTTCGGGGCGTCGCCAGCGGCAACCAGCATTAAGACAGTTAAGAGCGCGATGGCTAGAAAAGTCACTGCTGCTACTATTGCCGTTGTTTTGTTCGGCAACGACCAGCTTTTCCAACGAAGTATGTCGCGCATAGTCACAGAACGGCTCTACACGCTGTTTGTTCCATTTTATGCAGTAAAGTGAGCCAAAGATTGAGCAGTGCGACTGTCCTTACTGCGCCGGCGAGCGCGGCGCCCACGATGCCCGCATGCGCCGTTCCGCCTCCGGTGATGTCTTCAGTCATGCTACACCCGCGTGAGTTCGGATTTGTCGGATCAGGTCAGGTCGAAGCCGTCGGCGATGACAAGACCGCGGCAGTGACCAGGGTCGTCGCAGCAAGCTCGAAGCCAAGCTTCTGCATAGCCGAAGCGTGTTGGATGCGCAGCGACCAGTGGTTCAGCATGTCTTCGCGGCAAAAGTCTTCGGCTTGAGTTTCGTTCTGCATGAGAACGATAAGAGAATAAGCGAGACTAAGAGCCTAGCCACTACAGTGGGGCCATCACGCGCGCGACTGCAAAACAACCTGATGGCGTTAGAGCACTATAGGCCTGACGGGGAGCAATTTTTTGCCATGCGCCGAGCAATGAATATCGCCATATTGTTGGTAGTCGCGTTCACGGCAACCGGCTGCGCTGACGGCCCACGTGAGGACCGGTGGTGCTATTTCCACCCGCATCGCTGCCCGTAAAGTGGACGCGTTGCGGCCCTAGCCCCACGACCGTCCCACTAACGCTTCGCGCGAGGCTATTTGCGCGATGTGCCAGTCGACCAGAGCGGCTTATTTGCACGCGAGTAGATGACGAGGTTGCCATCGTCTTGCACCCAGAGATAAGCGCCAGGGTTTCCTTTTGTGCCTCAGGACCACAACGCACGACGCCGCGAACCGCCATAGATCACGAGATCGCCGTCTCTTTGCATGGAAAGCATTCCGCCGCCGCGGCCACGTGTGCCGCTTTCCATAGGTGCGTCTTGGTGGGGCTATTGAGTTCCGAGTTGCCGTCCAGCGTGAACTGGAGCTCGCATCCGCTCAGCGTTTTTCACTCGCTACCAATTGGGAAATTGCAATCGGTAAGCCTCGTAGGACGCAACTCAGGCATTTCCCGCCCCAAAAATCCGCGTCGGTCTATCACAGCTGCTCAATGTCTCGCAGTAGATTTTCTGTACGGAGTTGTATTGTGCGATGCTGCGAATTCGAGCGCGGGTGCCAAACCTGGGCCGATAGGCCAGGGACGCGCAACCGAATAAGCGCCGTGAACCGTTATAGAAGGTGCTTCATTAGACGCTGCTATGAACGAACGAAGGCCCAGACCCCGCAACCGCGTCCTTTGGAGCGGAAAAATAGTGTATGCAAACGGGGACTACACATACCCTTGCGCTATACGAGACTGGTCAGAGAGCGGAGCGCGCATTGCGATCCGTGGTGCGCCGATAATCCCCAAGAAATTCTATTTACTGAACCTCACCGCGCGCACGGTTCACGAAGCGACCGTGGTGTGGAATGACGGCCGGCAGCTCGGACTCAACTTTTCTGCGTCATATCCAATCGACGGCAATGTCGCGCCTGAACTAGCATTCCTGAAGCAGTTCGCACATTGACCCGCTGCGCCCGGGCTCATCTAACCAGGCAACAGTCCAAGGATTTGCTCGCGTGGTCGGGCTCGCTCAGCGCAATCTCGCCTGCGCTAAACCCTCCATAGCTAGGCATTGTTAGACAGGAGCCCTTTTAGCTGGCGGCGGAGGAGGAGCATGCCTACTTCAATAATAAGCGCTGCAAGGAATGGCGACAGCGCCACGCCGAGTCCATCCTCTTCCGCTTCTGTTTTCCAAAGCGCGCCGAAAGCGCCCATTCCCATGGCAATCAGCAAGAACTTGCGCATAGACGGTCACTCTGTGGGCGCGGGCCCGAGCTGGCCCGGCGTCGTGATCTGTCCAGGCGTGGCTGACCGATAGGACGCTATCGAAGCAGCGAGCTCGTCATATTGCACGCAACCTTGCGCACAACGCCTTTCAAGTTCTGCGAGCTTGGCGCTCGCAGCGAGCGGATCATCCATTTCAAGATAGAGCTCACCCATGAATTCCAGGAAATCCTCGCGGTTGGGCTCGATATCGAGCGCTCTGTGATAATATGTTGTGGCAATGCGAATTTCGGCGTCGTGTGCCGTGCCAGTCCGATTTCGCGCGATCATACGATGGGAGAAGCCCAGATATTTCAGAATATCTGTGTCGTCTGGGAATTCCTTCAGGGCGGTTTCCAAATGCGGAGTGGCATCGAGATATTTTTGATGGTCGACGAGGTCGACGCCGATCTCAAATTCCAGATGCGCCCGTGTTTCGGCACCGGCATTTGCAAGGTCTAACGCGAAAGACGGGGTCGTGCCTACAGACGTCGCGAGTGCGAGTGCAGTGAAAAAGCCGCGCATTCTTGCTTGTTCCTTCGGAAGTTTCGAAGGGAACAACGCATTGGCGCGCGAAAAGTGCCGTCTTTGCGCTATCACGACCGCTGATATCTCGCCCAAGAAGCGCGGGCCATAGCTTCCTATCTCGTTAAATTCGGTCGAATTCAAACTGAGACACTACCCACGTTTGAGTAGTTTAGACCCGGTTCGCGAACGCTGCCGCTTCAGCCGTGCATAGGCTATCGACATAGGCGCAGAAGCTAGGGGCCGCGCCCACAATGCGGGCACGATCCGCGTTCCAGAACCGGCGCATGCCGGGTTCGGATAGCAGTCCGCGAAACGTTTCCGAGACCCGCCCCAACTGCTCCACGCTCACCAACCCCGACCGATGCTGCAGGTACTGGTCCTCCATTGCGTTGATCGCAATCGAGCAATGGAAGAAGAACTGCCGCGCGCGGATAGTCTCAGGCGTCGCATTGCCGTCGTTGCCCTCGATCCACGCTGCGCAGTATTCCGGGTTCCTCAGACTGGTCAGAATATCGACCGTCCGCGCCGCCGACCCCTGATGGATCAGCGCGCGTGTGTTGCGCGTGTTCTGGTGCGTCTGAACCGCGAGATAGATCAACGAAATGGTGACGGCAATCCCGCTGATCGCGGTGCTCACCGTGGCAAAATCCGTAAGTGTCATAGTCCTCTCCCCTATATCAGCGCCGGAGGAATACTTAACGACGCCGTGATATTTGTCTATTTCTCAGCCGGCTATCGACCACTGACGACTCGCTCCCGGAACATCGAGGCACTTGCCGCATTGAATTCTCGTGGGTGTTCGCATTGGGGCACCACGATCGGAGTCATACGGGTTGGGCGCGACACGCCGCCTGCAAATTCGCGGACTTAGTTATTTTTCTTCGTGTCGTCGGCGGTATTGGTCACGGCTTTGCCGGCGCTAGACACGTCTTTGCCCGCTCCCGCTACTGTGTTGCACGCACTCAGCGTGGCAGACGCAGCCATTAGCAACAAGGCGGCAGCTATTGACCTGTATAACATGAGGAGCCTCATCAATTCGATGTTGAATAAAGAACGGTTTCGCCAAGGGAAGGTTGCGGAGTTTTTCGCGACGGGCATGTGATCCTGAAAGCACAATGGTTCTCAATCTCTGAGTTCCAATTTTCGGTGCAACACCTTTCTCCGCGAGCGGCGTTCTCTATCACGTGCTGGCGCATAAATTTGCCGTCGGCCCATTGCACACAAGCGAGGCGATAATGAGAATGCGTTCATTAATATTGGCCAGTACGGCGTTAATCGCGCTGACCTCTGCGGCATTCGCGAGTGAAGCGACGGGTTGGTATCTCGGTCTCGGTGCTGGTTGGGATACCATGGAGCTTGTTCATTACAATACGGCGCTTGGAACAGCTGCAGGCCCGATCAAACTTCCCTACCATGACGATGTACTAGGGATCGCGGCAGCAGGCTATAAATGGGGCAATAGCGGCCTTCGCACAGAAATCGAACTTGGCTATGATCAGCGCGGCGTCGTCCATCAGAGTCTTTTTGGCGTAAACGACGCGGGCGGCATGCAACTTGGATCGGCGATGTTCAACGCCGTCTATGACGTTCCGCTTTGGTGGGGTATCACGGGATCCATCGGAGGTGGTGCAGGGGTGGGCAATCTGCACAATCGCATCAATCTTTCGACCGGTCAGGATTTCGCGCGCGGCGTCGATACGCAGTTCATGTATCAAGGCATCGCGGGGCTTTCTATGCCTATCGCGGACAACATGGATCTGTTCACGGACTATCGTTATCGCAGAATGGGAAGTGGGTCTAACCTCCCATCCGATATCGCGGGTATCGCGCCAGTCCATTTGAGAGCCCCGGAAGAAAATGTGGCGATGCTGGGCGTGCGGTGGTATTTCAACTCACCGGAGCTTACTGCGGCCCCGCCGCGGATGACGCCGCCGCCACCACCTCCTCCGCCAGCCCCCCCTCCGCCCCCACCCGCTGTGAAGACATTCATCGTATTCTTCGACTTTAATAAGTCGGATCTAACGGATAAGGCGCAAGCAGTCGTTTCAGAGGCGGTCAAGACCGCGAAAACGCAAGCTACGGTGCGCGTCGTGGTGACGGGTCACACGGACACCGTCGGCTCGGACACATACAATCAGTCTCTGTCAGAACGTCGCGCAACTTCAGTTAAAGACGAGATGGTTCGCGAAGGGATGGATGGCGGGGCGATTTCGATCGAAGGCAAAAGCTTCCACGATCCGCTGGTACAAACCGGCCCAGGCGTCCGTGAGCCGCAAAACCGCCGCGCGGTTATCGATCTAGGTGGCTGATCGAACAGCTGCTTGCAGCCCTAGCCTTCGGTTTGTCAAAGACAATATTGTCGATAGCGGCTGACACGCGGACATTCCCCAGTGACCGTTGACCTAGATGCTATTCTGCGTGCGGCGCTGACGCTACGTACCGAATGGATCTTATAGTGGTTTGATGATTTTAGGTTTGGAACCACGAAGGGCTCATCCTTGCGAAGTCCGCCGGTATCAAAAAACAATCCGACGCTCTTGTGTTCGCTGCGAAGTCTCCCCAACCAAGTACGATCTATGCCTGCGCCATAGTAGGGAAAAGCAAAGGGGACAGACTCCTCGCCTGTGATGCTCCTTACTATCTCACAGGATGAGACGATTTCACATTCGGCCTCTTCCTGTGACAGGTTTTGAAGCAGCCGATGACTCAAGCTGTGTGCACCAATCGTGAAACCCAACTCCTGAAGATGTCGTATCTGCTGCGTAGTGAGGTATGGTTGAACTGAGTGCAGAAAGCCTTTGGAATCTACGCCCAGGAGCTCGCTGAGTTCATCGAGAAGACTCTCTTCATTCGGTAACAGGGTGAGAAGCCAATGGATCAACGGCAGCAGATGCGGTGAAACTTCTCGGTCAAAATCGGCAATGTCGAGGGGCACCTTCGCAGGATTTAGAAAGACCCTTTTGGGCAAAGGACGAAGGCGTTTTTTAAGATCCATCGTCCGCACCGCAGCATCAACGCGTTCTTTTGGCAGCTGAGTTACTGCATGAATACAAAGGGATGCTTTGCTTTCTCGAAAAGCATGGCGGTTATCAATGTGGTCTGTAATGACAAAGAATACACAACTGAGCCCTCTACGAATCAAAATAGGCGCAATCACGCTCGCGCATTCCGCGAAACCATCGTCGAACGTAAGTATCGCTGCATTTTTTTGCTCGCTTGATCCACTACGTATTAGGATCAAGTGCTCATAAGAAATGAAATTGAATACTTTTTGGAGATAATCCAAGTCATTTTCAAACTGACGCGTGGTAATGACAGGATAGTGTTTAACGTGCGGGAGCGGCCTATCTGAGACTGCGTGATAACACAATCCTATCGCAGCTTGCGGAAAAAGCGTTCTCCACACTTGAACCGGCACAAAATGCAGCGCTGATGCAGCTATCGAGCGAATTTGAGCAATATTCATCTATTTCATGCGACCGAGCGTCTCCATAGAGGCTTGTCCTGACCGCCATTTATAGAACTGCGTCGAACCCCAACGGTTCCGAGCCGCCGATGCGAACTATGCGGCGATGCAACTTCCGTATGCTTCGGGCTTAAATTGTTCGGATTTGGCCACTCGACCCCAACGGATTAAACCGGCGCCATCCGTGGGCTTTTGCGCGTCTGTCCGCGTTTCCATGGAAGCCCGCTATGGGTACTGCAACATCAGGTGAAAAAATGCCGAAGGAAATGCATACCAAAGCTGCGCAGCAGCACGACGACGCCGCCAAAAGCCATCGCAGTGCAGCAGAGTAGGGCTCGCGCCAAACGCTTCTCACTCGAGTTGAACAGTTGATCTACGAGGTCCTCCTCGACACGTATCGTGCGCAAGAGAAGATATTCAACCAAAAGCGCAGATAGCAGAGGCTGGTCGTCAATCACGCGCAAAAGCAGCGGCTTTTCGATGCGAGCAATTTGGCAGTCTGTCATGGCTCGGGCGGACGCCATTCTCTTCGACTGCCCTACCAGGCACCCCTCGCCGCAGAACGCGCGCTTGTCCAAAATCGCGACAACAGCCTCTTTGCCCTGCTCGGAAACGACGGTGACTTTAACTCGCCCTTCTAGGATGAAAAAGACGGAATCCGCAGGCTCGCCTTGGGTGAAAACCTTCTGATTCTTGCGGTACTTGATGACCGCCCTTCCTGGACCGCTGGTCTCGAGGAATTCCATAGGATCGAATGCGGCGCTCGACCTGTTCTTCCGCGATAGATCGTCGTTCCCGGGCAATCTCGGCTTTCCACATGGCGGCCATATGTCGGAAACCGCGCACAGCAGTAACGCGCGAATGCAGCAAAAGTGCAAGGCAGTACACTATCGCACCCGCGAAACTCCGGCGCTCGAATCCGGAGTCGACTAGAGCATTGAGCGCGAATAAGCGTACCTAGCCGACATTGAATGTTTCCCGGATTATGTGCGATTCAGCACACAATGCTATGTCGGGGATCGCACATAACACTCGCGCAGTCACTATTCGCAGCTAGAATAGCCGGTCGCCTGTGCCGTACTGAGCTTTGGCGCTTGAGAGACATCAGAGACACCATTCAGAACGGTGTCCGCGCTCCCGCTCGCAGCAGGAGGTGATTATGCAGAACTACAAGTTCTTTTTTCTAGGGGACACTGGCCATCCCTATAGGACCGAAGACCATACATTGCTCGAAGACATTCACGCGCTGGAGATGGCACAAAAGCTACGCTCTAAGGACGCAATAGAGATATGGCAGCATGGGCGACAAGTGGCACGAGTGTCGCCGTGCGGACGAGATTCTAGTTCCCCGGCTTGTGCGAGCCGATGACGTATAGTCAACGCTTCTATCTTGCCGCAATGATGGCCGGAGGTATGGTTCTGGTATCGCTGTTGATGATCTATATCTGGCCGACATCGACTTAGCACAATATTGTCGCCTCACGGAAAGAGCCCGCGCAGATCTCGATGCGGAGCCGGCAAGTTCATATCGGTATCCTCGAAGGGACGCCCTCCAGGCGTAATTATTCTGGCAAGCTGGAAGCGCCTTCGAAGATGACCGCAGGCGTCGCTAGTGTTTTCGCGCCCTTGCTGGCGTTGAAAATTCGTCGCCCAGCGCCCGAATAATATCGTAGCACTCGCAGGCCGTTCTCCTGAGGGCCGGCCTGTTCAAGAGTTGGATGCGCCCGCGCGTATAACGGATGGAACCTGCTCGCTGGAGCGAGGCCGCGATGAGGGTCACCGTAGAACGCCGAACGCCCAATATGCTCGAGAGGAACTCATGGGTGAAAGGGATAACTTCTCCTGGTGCGATGTGATCTTGTGCTTGCAATAGCCATCGCGACAAACGCTGGTCCGCCGTGTGCACGCCGTTGCACGCCGCGGTTTGCTGTATCTGTGCGAGCAAAATTTCCTGGTGCTGGCCGATCCGCGTAGTCAGAGTCGTACTTTGCCGAGTTGCTTTCAGAAATTGAGCCGACGAAATCCGCAGTGCCACTCCGGGCGCCTGGACGATAACCCGGCTCGTCGCAAGCGAACGGCCCAAGCCAACGGTAATGCCCCATGCACCCGAGGCGCCGAGCATTGCCGATTCGACGGTGGTGCCATTTTTCATCACGGCTAGGAGTGAGATGATGCCCTCAAGAGGAAAATACACATGGTTAATGCGCTCGTGCTGCTCCTGGAGTTGTTTGGCATGGTCCATCTTGACCGCTGTTGCATGCGGTTCGAGCAACTTCCTATCCGACTGGGACAGGGAGCCCAGAAAGCCGTTTCGAGTAAAATCCGACATCGCGCGATCTTTCTCCGCTCAACCGGGTGAGCAGTGAAACCGCAGCTTGTGGGTGGCGCGCCGATCGGCGCCCTACGGATAGATAAGAATTATTGGAGTTCCAGGCGCTCGTCTGTTCGGCACCCGACATAGCCCAATATAGGTATCAACGCGCCGATACGAGGATTGGGGTGTCTCCGTGGCGTACTAAGGCCAAAGTTCGTGCGATACCGCACCAAGTCATATGTGGTATCGAACAAAACGCATGATTATTTGGAAGTATCAATATATCATTAGATGTCGGCAATTTGCCAGAACTGCCGCTTGAGAGACATTCGGGGCACTAAGTAGACCGGTGTCCGTGCTCCCGCGACAATTCGGAGGAGCACATGAACCAACATAAATTCCTTTTTTTGGACGAAAGAGGCCAAGTCTTAAGTACAAAGGATCATCTCTTGCGAGACGATCTCGACGCCCTCGACGCGGCAAGGAAACTCTACGGCGATCATATGATCGAGGTATGGCACGGAGCTCGTCAGATTGCCCGCGTGAAAATTGGCGATGAAGCGCTCAGCGCTTGCGACCGACAGGCGCTCTGACCGTATGTCAGACCTGCGCCCTACGGCAACCGAACGCGCCCATGAGTTGGCCCAGTGCAGTACCGAACTCACGGTCTAGAAGATCTCGTCTCGCTTGCAGCGCGAAGGATATCTCGACGTCAGTCATCAGCTGAGCAGTCCGCTTCTGAGGAAGCAGTTGCGAGAACTAGTGCGTTCCCGCAGGAATTCCGCCGAAGCAGTGAAGTAATGCGCTTATGTTGAATCCCTGTCACCGAGCAGATTGCTCCAGGAGGAGGCCATTTCAGTCATCTATGACGGTCACGATGGACAGGCCTACAGGTTTTCATCTGTTGATATGACAGACAGGAGAGCACTCCCTTGGGCGGCGGCGTTGTTGTTGTCGCAAAGGAGAAGTGGCGTACCGGTCCACGTCGCCTCTCCTGCCTTCATTCAAGAGCAGATGAGACAGTCGGGCATTTGGAACAACGCACGTGATCATAATAGGGCAACGCATGTCTCTGTCTTGCCTTCAGGCAATCATTGTTGGTGCCAGACTGCAGCGAAGAGTTCGCGCGAGCGGCATAAGCCGGCGATGAAAAGATGAGACAGTTGCCACGTCACCTGGAAATCAGGATTCAAACATTCCTGATACTTGGCGAATGTGCCCTGCTGGCTTTCGCAGGGCTCTCAAGTGCGATCGTCTTTCAGGGCGCGCGGGAGATTTTGCAATGTAATATCTGTTCCTCGCTCATTCTCACCGCTCTAGCTGCGGGCGCTTTTATCAGTTTCACTGTGCACTGCCTACATAGGTTTGTGCGTTGACTATCCGCGGCGGTCGATAGCTTTCACGCTCTATCGGCTGCGGCTTTATGAACCATTAGATCGCGAGCTGCACAATTGTCAGGTACGCAGCCATAGCGATGATTGCTATACCAAGGGTTGCGACTACATAGTCGTGGGCGCGCGAAAACGTGCCGGCGTTATTAGAGGAACTCATGTATTGGACTCTAACTCACTGACGCAGGAGCGCGGCAGGGCGCACTCTACTCTGCGATTCCTTGAGTAATCGCGGCAGCCTTCGCAACTGCAATAACGACATCGCGAGCTCAAATGATAGGCACCAAAAAATAAACTTGGTCTTTGCATCGAGCATTAAACGCCAACGCTTGAACTCAAACCATCGGATGGCCAAGAGATATACGCCGCTGAATATTCAATTAGTGTGGTTGACGCCGCCTTCTCCCGCGGCATCGCGCAAGGCTTCCGACACAGCATGAGGATCCACAGCTTCCGTCATTTCATCCGCGACTCTATCGACGCGATCCCGTAGTTGCGGGCTGTCTCGACGAAGTTCCTCAAGAAGCCCGATGATCTTGGCAGTCTTTTTCTCGCTCACGAATGCCAGCTGTAAGATTAGCTGTTCACGATGGCCCGCGAGTGTATCGGCGCGGCGTTGCGTCGACAGGATCAAGATTGCGACAAAAAACGCGAATGTCGAGAGCGCGAATTCAAGATACGCAAAAGGCGGCCGATCCCAGGCGGCGCTCTGAAGAAGGACATTTATGCCCATCCAAATCCCGACCAATACCATCGAGGCCAGGACGAATACCGGGGCGCTCGCCTTGGCCTTTATCCATTCGAGCGCGCGCTCGATGGAAGTGGCGTTTGTTTGATGCTCCGCGCGCATCTGTTCAACCGCTCGCGCAGTTTCTTCGACATGCGGCGCCAAGGTACTGGCAGGCTCCCCTTGGAGCGTCTGTTCAGACATTAGTTGTTCCTAACAAGCAAAAAGGGCCCATGAACTTCCAAGGGCCCTTCTGCAAAGGCTGCACAACAGACGCTATTTGTCGGTGGCGTCGCGCACAGCGTCCTTTGCCCCGCCAACGGCGTTCTGGACTTTTCCAGCAACTTTATCGGCTGCGCCTTCCGATTTCAGTTTGGCATCGCCTGTAAGTTTGCCGGCGGCTCCTTTTATGGTGCCCTTGGCCTGCGTTGCA
This sequence comes from uncultured Rhizobium sp., assembly GCA_964498625.1. Lineage (GTDB taxonomy): Bacteria > Pseudomonadota > Alphaproteobacteria > Micropepsales > Micropepsaceae > Rhizomicrobium. Next base: position 15,888 of record CAZCJI010000001.1, on the reverse strand, counting down.
GCGCCTGCTATACGATCGTTGTCCATGCTATTCGTCCTTTTCGCTAAAGTGAGTTCGCTGAATTTCAAGGCGATCGCTAAGATCAGCGATAGAGTTCGCGATCCTGGTGCACCTGATCTGGGGTGTAAGGGGCGGCGGTAGAGTCGAAGCCTTCCCAGCCACCGGAGCGGTATGCTGTTGCGCGATTGGCAAGGTTCACACCGGAGCGCTGCAGTACTGCCTGGCAATGCGCGGCGTCACCGTTGGAAACCCGCGCCACCACAAGCGCGCCGCCGCGGCGTATTGCTTCGGCATAGACGTCGGCGTCATCCTTACTTACACCAGACTCTACGAGAGCGCCTATGGCGCCCCCGGCTATTCCGCCTGCGACAACACCCGCCAAGGTAGATGCAACCCAACCGGCCGCGACGATGGGGCCGATCCCTGGAATGGCGAGCAGGCCGAGACCCGCCGCTAAGCCAGCAGCACCGACAGCAACGCCACCGATACTTGCACCCGTATGCGCGCCTTCGGTGCGATCGTCGACGCCGTCGCGATCCTTGTCGTGCTTGATATCAACGTGTTTCACGTCGCCGTTCTCATTCTTGTACCAGCCATCCGCATTGCTCGCGACAATGCTGATGTCGCCGCCTTTGACGCCCGCTGCTTCCAATTCGCTTGCGGCTGCTTTGGCTGAAGAATAGTCGTTATAGAGATGTGAAATTGTCTTCGTCATTTGCTTGATCCTTCGGTGTTATTGGCCTAACTCGCGTCTACGTTTCCCTGAAAATCGACGCTCACGTGAACTCGTTGCCCATCTTTCGAGGCCATGCCCCGCCACACGCCATCGCTGTCTTTCTTCATCCCGCTCACGTGCGTATAACCTTTATCCATGATGCGAGACTGGGCTTCCGACATCGTGAAACTATTTGCACCCTTCACCGGTATGTCTGAGTTGTTTGTCGTGTCCATCTTGACCGCCGGATTTTGGGGTCCCGATTGAGCCGCAGTCTGTGCGCATGCAACAGTCACGGTTAAGGCGAGCATTGTTGCCGACGCGGCGAGCGCGATTTTGCGCATGAATTTCTCCTTTTTGGGGTGTGGTCTGATAACCCCTGTGACGCACAGATGTTCCACCGTCATCGGAGGCATTTCACGGAAACAACGTCCTAATACGTACGGTTTTGGGAAGCAGTCGAATGTTCCAATGGATTTGAACGCTGCTCCGTTAAACGCGATCTCTCTGGCGTCATTTGGCACTGCCATGCGTTGTGGCCGGGATACATTGGAAGTGCTCATGACAAAATCAGCGAAACGATCGACAAAGCGCCTCACGACGATTGACATAGAAGAGACGACCGGCAGCGCTGGTGAGATCCATCAGACTTCGTCTAGTGCCGCCGTTCTAACAACGAACCAAGGTATTCCAGTTTCGGACAACCAGAATTCACTTAAAGCCGGTCCGCGCGGGCCGGTGTTGTTGGAGGACTTCATTCTCCGCGAAAAGATCACGCATTTCGACCACGAGCGGATACCCGAGCGAATAGTGCATGCGCGCGGTTCGGCGGCGCACGGCTATTTCGAAGTGACGCATCCGCTGAAAGGCGTGACCAAAGCTGCCTTTCTGCAAGAGAAAGGCGGGCGGACGCCCGTGTTCACGCGCTTCTCCACCGTTGCGGGCAGCAAGGGCTCACGTGACCTTGCGCGCGATGTGCGTGGCTTCGCGGTCAAATTCTACACCGAGGAAGGCAATTTCGACCTCGTCGGAAATAACATCCCGGTCTTCTTCATCCAGGACGCCATCAAATTCCCCGACCTCATTCACGCCGCGAAACCGGAACCGGACCGCGAGTTCCCGCAAGCCCAGACTGCACATGACACGTTCTGGGATTTCATCTCACTAACGCCTGAGAGTTTCCACATGATCATGTGGGTCATGTCGGATCGTGCGATCCCGCGCAGCTATCGTATGATGGAAGGCTTTGGCGTTCACACCTTTCGTCTCGTCAATGACGATGGTGAATCTACCTTCGTGAAGTTCCACTGGCGGCCGGCGCTCGGCACGCAATCGGTCGTCTGGGACGAAGCGATCAAGATTAGCGCCGCCGACCCGGATTTTCATCGTCGCGACTTGTGGGAGACAATCGACGGCGGCGGCACGGTCGAGTTCGAACTGTCTGTTCAGATGTTCACCGATAAGCAGGCGAACAATTTCGACTTTGACGTTCTCGATCCGACAAAACTGGTCCCGGAGGAACTCGTACCCCTGACACCCGTCGGGCGCATGGTGCTCGACCGTAACCCCGGCAATTTCTTCGCCGAGACGGAACAGGTCGCCTTCTGCATCGCCAACGTTGTGCCAGGCATCGACTTTACAAACGATCCCCTCATGCAGGGGCGTCTCTTCTCGTATCTCGACACTCAATTGAAACGCCTCGGAGGCCCAAACTTCCACCAAATCCCGATTAACGCACCGAAATGCCCATTCGCGAACAATCAGCGCGACGGCCATATGCAAATGCAGGTGGCAAGGGGCCGCGTGAATTATGAACCGAACAGCCTCGCGCCGGAAGGTGCGCGCGAGACACCAAAAGGGTTCCGTTCATTCGAAGAGATGATGGACGGCGGCAAACTGCGCATCCGTCCCGAATCCTTCGCGGATCATTTTACGCAAGCGCGCTTATTCTTTCGGAGCCAGACGCCGGTCGAGCAGAACCATATCGTCGCCGCATTGATCTTTGAGCTCAGCAAAGTCGAAACGCTCGCCATTCGTGCGCGTGTCGTTTCCAACTTGATGAACATAGATGGTGCGTTGGCGAACAGGGTAGCCGCAGGCTTGGGCTTGACAGGTGTCGAAGTTGTCGAAGCGACGGTCGAACCGGAAGACATGGACGCGTCACCGGCGCTCAGCATCTTGGCCAAAGCCGCGCCAACGCTCGAAGGCCGCTGTATCGGACTTCTGGTAACTGATGGCGCGTCCGCACCACTCGTCAATGCCGTCGTCAAGGCTGCAATATCCGCTGGCGCCAAGGTCAAAATCGTCGCCGAGACAATTGCGGGCGCCGAACTGTCGGATGGAAGGTTGCTTCCTGCCGATCAGCGGATCGAAGGCGGACCGTCATCGCTGTTCGATCATGTCGCCATCATCGCATCCGATGATGGCGCAATGCGCCTCGCCGGAATGGGAGCCGCACAAGATTTCGTCCGCGACGCATATGGGCATCTCAAAGTGCTGGCTTTCACAAGCAATACCGAAGATCTCTTCAGGAAGGCGGGTATCGATGACGACGCCTTTGACGACGCCTGCTTGCCGCTCGCAAAGCCGGTCGATGCCAGCGCCTTCATAAAGACCGCTACCAAGGGAAAATTCTGGGAGCGGGAGCCCTCGGTACGCCCACTCCCATCAGCCGCAACCACACAAAAATGAGGAAAGTAACATGGCCAAACCAAAGATGGACGCAATCGCCTTGCTGAAAGAAGACCACCGAAAAGTCGAAGCGCTATTTGCGAGATTCGAGAAGGCGAGAAACTCAAAAACCAAGAAAGTGCTCGCAACCGAGATTTGCACCCAGCTTTCAGTGCATGCGACGATCGAGGAGGAGATTTTCTATCCCGCCTGCCAAGAGGCGGTAGAGGACGATTTGCGCGCCGAAGCGTATGTCGAGCACGATGGCGCAAAAGTGCTCATTGCAGAACTTGCCGGCAGCGACCCCGAAAACGAATTTTATAACGCCAAAATGAAAGTCCTGTCAGAAGACATCAAACATCACGTCAAGGAAGAGGAGCGCCCTCGCGAAGGGATTTTCGCGCAAGCCCGAAAAGGCGATCTAGACATGGAAACTCTTGGCGAAAAACTCGCGGCGCGCAAACAGGAATTGCTCGCCGACATCAAGAGGAATGGCCTACCACCGCCAGAGACGCGCAGCTTCACGGGCCACAAGATGAGTCAGGGCGAGCCCTTCGAGGTTGTCGCGTAACACTCCATGGAGGCACAACATACACTCGAATAAAGGAGTGACGACTGCACAAAGCCGTCATGAGCCTCGCCGCCCTCATGCTCAAAACCCCTATAAACAAGAAAGCCCCATTCAGCGAATGGGGCTTTCTCGCATTCAATTGAGGCTGTTTTACAGAGCTATCTTTCCTACAACGATACCGAGGGCAAGCGCCGACAATAGCGCGATCAGTGGCTTTTCCTGGGTAAACGAGATTATACGGTCCTGTGTTGCCGTGAGCTGCGCATTGGCAGCATCCGTTACATCTTTTGCAGTCCTGCGTGCGTCGTTCATTGTAACTTCCATGCTCATTTTGGTTTCTCCTGCTTCAATTCATGTAAACGCATGGATGTCCGACACGGCTAACGGCTAACCGCGATGGACTGTTATGTAAGTTGAATTTCATCGCAATGATCGCAAACTACTATCGGCGTGGCGCGAGCTGCGCGCGACCTTACTCGACATGAAAAGCCTGCAGATAGTCTACAGAATAGTGGACCTTGATTGTCGGCATCGACCCGATTATCAAACGACCGCCTGCCTCAAATATAGGCAACCAAACATCACTCAGGTAATTACTCGCCCATAAGATATCAAAGCCATTCTATGAGGGCGGACACCTTGACCGTGCGCAATTTTCGGTGGAATCAATACATCGTCGCTTGGTGATGTGGCTTCAGAAGAGCCTAACGCCGTTTGCCGGACTTAGCCTTGGCAGCCATGGATCGGCCGGCAGACGCGTGTCCCTTCTGCAGCTGCTTGGATGCATCTTTCGACTCTCTCGCTGGCGAACTCGGCGCACGGGGAATCTTAGACCCGGTTGGGATTCTCGGCATGAATTTCCTTTGGGATTTGCAGAGCCATGCGCCTGCAATCAGGCGTGAACGCCCTATATCGCGTTGCCGCCCATCGTTGCGTGGCCGGATTGAACAGCGGAGATTTGCGCGTGGGCGATAGATATAATTGTTCCGGGGCTCGCATCTGATATTTTGATGTCCGCTTGCAGCTGGCTGGTGAGCGCCTGGATAATGTTTGTGCCCAACCCTGGTTTGGCCTTTAGGCCGCCCCTAGGCATTCCGACTCCATTATCGGTCACGGATAGAGTCCAGTTCGGTCCTTGCGACTGGTATTCCACCTTGATCTTTCCGTTACGATCCTGGGGGAATGCGTGCTTGAGGGCGTTGATCACCAACTCGGTGACGATCAATCCAAGACTCACAGAGACATCCGCTGTGGTGACGCTATCGTCTACATTGACTTCCAGCGATAGCTGATTGTGATCTCGGATCATGGACGCGCCGATACTGTTGCAGAGCGTCATGAAATAGGGCCGCAACTGAACATCAGACACGCTGGAAGCTGAGAGCTGCTGCTGGAGCGCCGCGACCGACATGACCCGCTTGTGGGCATCGTTGAGGTGGTTTCTGGTCTCCTCGGACTGCACTTTCCGCGCGCTTTGCAGAAGCACGCTGGCAATGATCTGAAGACTGTTTGCGACCCGGTGCTGAAGCTCCTGAAGGAGGACTGCCTTCTCCTTCAGCATGTCGTCTTTCAGTCTCTCTGCGATGCGCGCCTCTGTGACATCGGACACCGACATCAACAGCCGGACGCTTTTGTCATGGCCGTATTCAAGTTTCTGGGCATTGACCACAAGTCTGCGCAGACCGCTGCCTTGTTTGAGATCGATCTCGTAGCTCTCGACCGCGGCGTACCCGGTCGCAGTCGCTTCAAGAAGAGAGGTCAGTTGTGGTATATCCCACTCCCCCGTTCCAATCACGCGAATCTGCAGACCCATTACGTTACCGGGGTCGATCTGAAATGCGTTGCAGAACGACTTGCTTGCCGCGATCACGCTCAGATCTTCGTTGAGCAGGAGCAGCGGCGCCGTTGAGGATGCGATAACTGCCAGAGCCAGATCGAGTCCTATGTCTGAATGCGTCGTCGTTTGGGGAGCCATGGCTACCCCTTTCCGAAAAATCGGAGGCTCGCGAAGCGAAAGCCGTACCCGAACAAATTCTTTTTGAAAAACGGCGGAACACTGCTTGAGAACAACTGCCCGTCGTCAGGCTACTCTAGCACAGTTCCCGCTCGTGTCCTGCATGATCGGACCAGAGGCCGGGTCATGATTGAAGAGTTCATAGAGCGCCGCCGTCACCTGGTCTGCTGTGTAGGGCTTCTGGATAAAGAGCCCATTTGCCGGCAATTCGCTCAAATCCGGGGAAAGCGCCGAAGCCAAAATTAGGTGAATCGGCGGCCAACGGCCCTTAATCGCAAGCGCCAGTTTCCACCCATCCATCGAGCCTGGAATCCGGATATCGGTAAAAACAGCCCGGATATCGGCGCGATCTTGCAGGATTCTAATGGCATCGTCGGCGTTGGACGCTTCTGCCGCCACAAATCCTGCATCCTCGATCATATGGCGTGTGCTGATCCGAATGAGTGCTTCGCTCTCGACGATGAGAACAACTGCCTTTTCCATGTGTTTCCGTATGTGTTCCACGCAACCCGTTTCAATGGCAACGCGCGACGCGCCCTTTCGGCTACGTAGAATATACTTCGAAACATAAGCACTCAGTTTCAGACCTTATAGGTATCAGCGCCTGGAACTGCCCCATGTCGCCAGGAGTTAACACCTCGGTGGAGAGGACACTCTCCCGCGTAATTAGCTGCAGAGCGCCCCTAAGCCCTTTTCGGCCCGCCTGCGCAGGCAAGCACCACTCAAGGCGAAATCAAAGGAGCAACCAACGGCATTGCGCCGCAGCGGTTTCTCTCCACATTCAAAGGAATGACAATGAAAACATTACTCCAGTCAGCCTTCGCGGTTGCCATTCTCCTCAGCACAACTGCAGGCCTTTCACAGACCGCCAATGCAGGCGTGTCCGTCGGCGTTACTCTTGGCGGGCCGTATGTATCTCCGTACGGACCAGGTTATGTCGCCTACGACGACGATTATTACTACGATCCGATCTACATTAGCGGAGCCTGGTATCATGGGCCGTATCGTTGGCGTATGAGCAACGGCGAACGGATGTTCTATGTGAACGGCCGCTGGCATCGCAACGAATGGCGCAACAATTCCTTGCCGAGCACGATCGTGTTCCGCAATGGCGGTTCGTTCCGCGACGGACGCAACATCGGCTTCAGTAGCGCTGAACGTATCAACGCGCGCTTCAGGCCCGACAATCGGGATATACACAGCGATCGTCAGGATATCCGGTCTGACCGCCAGGACATCCATCAAGACCAGCGAGACCTGAAGGACGATCGTCAGGATCGTCGCGACGACAGACATGACGACAACGATAACGACCATCCGAGGAACTAACGCCCCATTCGAAGAATAATAATCTGAAAGGCTCTCAGCTTTGCGCTGAGGGCCTTTTTTCCCATCAAAATAATGTCCGGCCGATCTGTTTGAGTTGAGGCGAGGGTCGAATGATGTGGTATGCCCCGATTACGCAACACGAGAAACAGTCGTCGCTGTTCAGAGCATTTGCGCGGGTCGCGGCAAAAGCTGGGGCCACAAATCGCCCCACGCTCCGATCGCAGCCAAAGCCGTAAATGAAACCCGTGGTATTGCCATAGCCACGAATTTGACCATTGTTCCGTGAATTGCTGTCTAAGGTTTCCTTGGTTGTCCGCTTCGGGGCGGCTTCCATGCGCGAGCTACCTCAAAAAAACTCACGTTTGACCGATGGACCGGGATGGATTTGACGCAATGCCCCCCATTTGTGGAGAAACCCCTGCTTCATGGTCTCTTGAATGGATCAATTCCCGTCGCCGCGCCTTACATCTTGCTGGCGGAGCTGATCAACGGGTTAGGAATGGTTATGGCCATTGTGCTTGTAGTCGATGATGAAGTTTTGATCCGAATGAACGCAGCCGATCTCGTAGAGGAAGCTGGGGTTACGGCGCTGGAAGCCGCGAACGCGGATGAAGCCATCCAGACCCTCGTGACCCGCAGTGATATCTATGCTGTCTTTAGCGATGTTCAAATGCCGGGCACAATGGACGGGGTTCGCTTACTCCAAGTAATTCGTGATCGCTGGCCCCCGGTCCGACTTGTCCTGACATCGGGTAAGTCCCTTCCCGAGGATGCTGACTTGCCTAATGGAAGTGTTTTTGTTCCAAAACCTTACGGAATAGAGGAAGTACGGGCAGCACTGCTACAATAACCAGCAGCCTTCCTATAAGCCTTACCTCCGCGACCTGATCGGATAGGGCGACAGATAAGGAAAAGTTCCAAATCGCGCGGCGCGCAGCCTGCCACATACGGACCAAAGAACTGGGATGGTCCGAGCACGATTTGACTCGCCAGTGAGAAGCTATTGGAAAAAGTCGAACGCACGATCGCACTTGTGGCAGCTATGTCGGTCGATGCATTTGTGTCATTCAAATGGGATTGGTCGGTCTGGGCCAGCAGTGCGCTGTTTCTAGCAATCTATTTTCTGATATTATTCGGGCTACCGTTCTGCGCCACGCGATGGGAACTATGGCAGATGCGGGATCGGAATTAGCAACTCCAATGTATCGTTTAACATTGAGGCGCTCGCCGTCAAGCAAAACGCAATTGCAAACGGTGTCGTACAATCCAGTTCAAATTTCGAACCACAAGCCTCGCAAAGACTGAACGCTGATGGAGTATCGCCGTATGGCTATGAATCTGACAGAGCTTGCGGAAGATAACGGGCCGGTACGACATCGGTTCATAGTGCGGGCCTCGGCGTTTGCGGTGGTAGCAGTTCTGCTCGTAACCCTTGTAATGGTATTCGATTGGAACTGGTTTCGTGGGCCGCTAACACGCTATGCCTCGCGCCAATCGGGGCGCGAGGTGCGGATAGAAGGCGATCTTCGTGTTCACCTCTTCTCTACGTTGCCAAGTGCGACAGTAGAAGGGTTGCGGGTTTCCAATCCCTATTGGGCCCCCCCAGGCGATACGGCACAGGTTCCGAAACTTTTCATCCAAGTCCACCTATGGCCGTTGCTTGGCGGTCATATTGTCTGGGAGAAAATTGTCGCGCAATCGCCCAGAATCACACTGCTGCGGGACAAGCAGGGCCGTGCCACCTGGGAGTTCGGGAAGAACTCTGCCGAGAACACCAAGCCGTTAGACATCCCACCTGTCCGACAGTTCCTGATTTCCAACGGAGCACTACATGTCGAGGACGACATGCGCCACATGCTTTTTAGCGGTTCACTCGCAGCGCGCGAGAATGCAGATGACAAGGGTGCTGCTTTTCGGATGACCGGGGATGGCACGCTCAACAAGCATGCATTCCAGATGGATGTAACTGGCGGCCCGCTGATCAATGTCGATCGCGCAAAGCCGTACCCAATCAAGATGAATGTGATTTCCGGCACTACGCATGTGACGGCGACGGTATCTATCCTTCATCCGTTCAATCTCGGCGAGATCAACGGCAACGTGACTTTGGCGGGCGCAAATCTGGCGGACCTTTACTACCTGACGGGCATCGCATTCCCCCGCACAGCCCCGTATCGGCTTGCCGCTGAGTATACCCGCGATGGCACAACTCATCGCCTCATGGATATGAACGGTACCGTCGGCAACAGCGATCTAGAAGGCGATATTATCATCGACGCACATTCAGGGCGGCCTTACCTCGCCGCCGACATGCATTCGCGGCGACTGGATTTCGTCGATTTAGGTCCGCTGATCGGCGGCGCCCCGTCGCGCGCAAAGATCGCGCAGGCCGCAACCAAAGCCGGCATTTCGGAGGAGGCAGCACAGGCGCAAGTAATCGCGCCCCAGAATCAGAAGTATCTTTTGCCCGACGTCGCACTCGATGTTGATCGCGTCAATCAAATGGACGCCAAAATCCATTACAAGGCTCAGTCGGTGCAGAGCCAGGATTTCCCGCTGCGAAATTTCGAACTCAAGATGACGATCGATCACGGCGTTATCAAAGCGGCACCGATGTCGTTTGCGCTGACACAAGGTAGCATCGTTGGAAACGTAACAATCGACGCACGCAAGAAGACGCCAGCGGTGTCCGCCGACATTCGCGTGCGCGACATCAAACTCGACCAGTTTGTGGCCAAGCAGAAAAGCCAGTCCTCAATGCTGGAAGGCACGGTCAACGCGCGTGCAGTTGTGAGCGGTACTGGGGCCTCAATGCACAAAGCGATGTCGACCGCCAACGGCGATGTGCGCCTCATCGTGCCAAGCGGCGCAATTCGTCGGCAAGTAGCCGAACTCCTCGGCGTTTCGGTTGACCGGGCGTTTCTGCTGTCGGGCAAGGATCAGACAGACATCCGCTGCGTCGTGGCGGATTTCGGTGCGCAGAGCGGTGTATTTACCGCGCGAAGCCTCGTATTTGACACTGATGTGATGAACGTCACCGGCAAGGGTACTGTCGATATGCGTGACGAGCACATCGACATGCAGCTGTCCGGCCATCCGAAGAAGCTCACCTTCTTCCGCCTGCGCGCCCCAATCTCGGTGAGCGGCCGACTGAAAAAGCCGAGTATTGGTCTGGTGAGTGGTTCGATTCCTCTCCAGGTCGGAGCCGCTGCAGCGCTGGGCATCGCAGCAACACCGTTCGCAGCGATAATCCCGTTTATCGATCCGGGAATGGCGAAAGACGCCAATTGTGTGGCTCTTGAACAGGCGACGCCAGCAGTGTCCATGAAGCAGGTGAAGGCGCGCAGATGATAGGGGAATGGTTTATCGCGCACCGGCAATCTCGCTGGGTGACAGTTATTACCAAGACCGCCCATGATTTCATCGACGACCGCATTCCTTCAGTCGCGGCCGGTGTAACATTTTTTGTGCTGCTGGCGCTCTTTCCGGGAATGGGCGCGCTCGCAGCGATCTATAGTTCCTTGGGCGACCGCGGAGCTCTCGTGCACGAACTCTCCGGATTGGCCGGTTTGCTTCCGGGCGGCGCAATGAAAGTTCTTGCTGCAGAGCTGACTCGGCTGGCGGCACTAAAGCCCGAAAAAATCGGTTCTGCGTTCCTTGTTAGCCTTGGTATTGCTTTGTGGAGTGCGAGCGGAGGGGTCACCTCCCTCATTGAAGGTCTGAACATCGCTTTCGATGTGAAAGAGCGACGCAGCTATATTCGCGTTATCGCGACCGCAGTCGTGTTTGTAGTTGTCCTTCTGGTATTCGGAGCCATCATCGCGAAGCTGATCTCTCTCTTCTCTCCGGTCCCCGGAGTCATCAACACCTCACCAAAATCGTCCGTGCCCTATCTGTTGCTGCGATGGAGCTCCATATTTGCGGTCGCGGTGGTCTTCAACGCGCTTGTCTATCGTTACGCACCTGATCGCCGTGAGCCCGAAGCTCGCTGGCTGACTACGGGCAGCGTGACAGCGGCAGGGCTTTGGGTATTGGGATCGACGCTGTTTAGCTGGTACGTGCAGAACTTTGGCAGTTATGACCGCACCTATGGCGCCCTAGGGGCGATAGTGGGCTTTCTCACATGGATTTGGTTGTCACTGGTCGCGCTTTTGCTGGGAGCGGAACTGGATTGCGCATTGAGAACACACAAATGACAGAATGCGGACATTGGGTGATTAGTCCGCTACGGACGTGGCCCGAAATTTCCCGGAAGTCGGCCAGATTGTCGAGTCCCTGCCTCGCGATACCAACAAATCGACCAACACCCATCGCATGATGCCAAACTCCTACGGGCCGCCGAACGTGCCCGGGAAACAGTTTGAACACCACAATTTTGGATGGGCCCGCTCTATGCAGGGCTTCAAGCGCTTTGAGCGGATGCTCCTTTCGCCATCCCACGAGACTTTCGACATCGGTGACTGCGCCGGATGAAGCGCGTTCGATTTCATCGAACTCGGCTTGGTCAATTCGTCCAAACCATTTCGGATGAAAGAGCTCCGCTTTTGCATTGAATTCGGCGCAGCTGCCGAGAAGCTGGTCCAGATGCGTTGATCCAGTCCTGGGCGATGCCAAGACACAAAGAAATCGAACCATGGCTGTCACGTCGCGCGCATCAATTGCGCACCGGTATCGTGTTAAGGCGTCCGGTGTATTCTCATGGCCGACGATTACTGAATTTGGCCTTCCAGTGAAACAATGCAGTGATCGGCCGTCGTATGAGGCAAAGGAAGGTGAAGAGCGGCGATGAAGCCGTCCGCTATGCCATTCTGGTCGACATGCCCGTACACGAGGTCATAGACGACACCGTCTATCGTCAGCGTCGTGTCGTTGTTCGAATAGGATCCACTTTCGGTAAACGGACTCGAGTTGCCCTGGTGGCCCTTTTTCGTGCCGTCACTGAATTGCTCCAATACACCGGACACAAATTCTGACACGCCATTCCACGAATAGGTGCCCTGGGCTTGATTGAAATTCATTGTCGTCAAAGAAAAGACCTCATTTCCTTGTGTGCTGTCGCGCGCGAATTTCGTGACGCCTGTGCTTTTGTCCACATCCGCGATGACTTGGCAGTATTCTCGGAGGGAGACCGCATAATTGCCCGACAGAAGCGGCGTCGCTGAGGCTGACGAACAGCACAGAACGAGCGCGATCGCGACAAATTTCGATTTCATGATGTTCTCCCAGCGAGAAGGCAACGGTAGGTATACGAACCTGGAAGAGTCAACTGCCGTGGCCCACATCGGAAAGAGCGGTTCCAATGTGCGCACGACACATGTCCAAAAATTTATCTTCCACACGTCGCGATATCGATTGTGGCACCCCGCTTCGGCATCTTCCGCTTCAATTCAGCAGGATCGCTGGCTTGGAATAGTAAAGCCGCGTATACGTTCTGCACCTTACCCGTCACTACCAAGGCAGACTTTATTCGCGCGTCGCTACGGGGGCGATAGTCTGGAGTGAGGGCTTTGAGCTCCCTGGGGTCTTTCGCAGTGAAGCTTGCATTTTCGTAGCAATGCTGAGCTGCTCCCGGACGGTTGGTATTGTCGATGCTGCCAACGTCTTGATGGCCGGAATATCACCGTCCGAAATATAGATATCCAATAAGCGGACTGCTTCTTGATCCGTGTCGATCTGCTGAGTGATGAACCGGCCGTCGAACTCCGCAGCGCCTGCATTGCGGAGCGCACTGACCATCAGCTGATGACGCTTATCCAGACGCGCCGGATAATACGTACTCGGGTGTTTGCTCGCCAATGCTGCTCTCAGCTTGCCCATAAATTCGGTTTGCGTGGCCAAGCTTCTTGCAGCGAAGTCTTTCACGTCTTTGCTCAGACCTCGCGCGCGTGTGAGATTTGCAGCCTCCACCGTGTACATATCCTCGACCGTTGCGACCGCTGCGAAGCCCCTAGTGATCGAAACTGTATCTACGCCGCGATTTTCTACAGTGACGGTGTTGTGCGGACCGCTGGCACCCAAAGCGCTAGAGGGAGACGGCGGCATGATCGCTAATGCGAGTACTACCGAAGCCATGGTAAGCGAAATCGAATTCATAATTGGTTCCCACCATCCCGGTTAGGAAACGCTTCTCAAGCAGCAAGGTTCCGCGTTCCCCTCAAGTACCGGCTGCGTGCAATAATCACACCCGCCGCAGTCGCGCAGAACCCCGAGCACAAATCAGGTTGCATGCTCATGTCGCGGATGCCAAAAACGTCGCGGTAGCCGTTCCTAAGAACGAACTTTCGCCGCGGATGTGAACCAGCCAGAACCCGGCTGTAGTCGCCCGATGCTTCGGCCGCGCCACCCAGCCCCTATATTTGGGGGCGCCATGCCGCGCGGCTGCAAAACATCCACATGGCGTTAGAATTCCATGGGCGCGAAGGCCTGCTAGCTTCCGGTCAGCCCATTCTTCACTTTGCCAAAGGTGGTGGAGAGACCAGTGCCGACCCCTGTCACCGCCGTAATTATAACAACGGCTATCAGAGCTGCGATCAGCCCGTACTCAATCGCGGTTGCACCCTTTTGGTCGTGCAAGAAATCTACAACGGACTTCCGCATTTCTTACCTGCTTTGCTAATCGGTCCGACTTATAGTTTTAATCGGCCGAATGTTAAGCGCTACACGCATTCATGCCTAACTTGCAGTTAGCTCAAGTTCCATCTGAAATAGCTCCATTCGCTTTCGCCAACTGTTACCCGCACATCCTCTCCCACGCTGCATTGAAATGTGAGTTCCGTGACCTCTAATACAACAATCGTTCGATACCGCACGGAGAAATTTCCTAAACCGTAACAATCTCCTAACCCGGTCTATGCGAGCTTTGCCGCATGAAAATCCAAATAGCCGAACTAGCTTGCGTCGCGCTTCTATGGGTTGGCGCTGCCGGTGTGGCCGCAAGCGCGCTCCTCAATACGCAAGCCCAGAAGATCTTGTGCGTCAGCGAGTTCTCGGCTGTCATCGCGATAGCGTTGATCGTGAAATTTCTTCTTGTTGCTGACTCGGAGAAGCCCAAAACGCAGATTCCGCAGTGACAATGGCCCCGGCCTCGCGACCGGGGCTTCTACCCGCTGAAATCCACGCTCGGCTTTGCTTTCATCGCCAGATGCGCGACGCGCTGTGTCTGTTCCTCGTTGGCAACGCGGCGATCGACCGCGTCACGGAAGTGTCCCTTTCGTGAGAGTTATCGGCCATTGGGTACCTAGTCCGCTACGGATATGCTCCGAAATTACTCGGATTTCCGCCTGATTGTCGCGACTCGGCCTGGCGATACCAACAAATCGACCAACATTCTTCGAGTGATGCCAAAAGCCCTAGTCATCAAACGGCTCTCGCAATCCTTGCCGAAGTCCCAGCACCGTCCAGATAGTGCACTCTGGCAGAAATCCACTATTGAGTACTCAGAGTGCGCAAAAGTACAAAACACTATTGCAGTGCTTAGGGCACTTGGTGACTTTCGCACTAAATGTGATTTGTGGAATGTGCATCATCGCATCCCTTGGTAAGGGGTAGGTCGAGAGTTCGATTCTCTCCTCCGGCACCAGTTTCCCCAAGAAAACCAGCCTTTCTGAAGTGCGGTTTGCAGACCGTTCGGAAGGAAGCGGCATGAAACGGAACCAAACTGAGAACAAATCCGTGCAAAATCCGTGCAGTGTTTTATTGGCCAGTCCAAGGAAACCGCAGTTGGACGTCTAACCGTGACGTTGGCACTGCTGCCCTCTTCGGAGCTGAGACATAGACGCATTGATCTCCGCGATCGCGAGGAATTCGCGGTGGGTTTGATGATGGCCTGAGACCAACGGGGAAAAAGGCATGACAGAAGACGAACGCATTCGCGAGCGGACAGTTCTGAGAGTGGAACATCCGAACGTGCCAGTCGTTACCCCACGGACCTTCACAAGCTGATCTGGATGCTTTCAGCGCGCAACGCGCGAGCACATGTTCTGCAATCGGGCATTCCCACTAGCTTCCAGCAGGAGACGCCGACCATGAAAGCCCTTATCTATTCGGCCGTTGGCAAGAGGGCGTTGGAAGATCATCCAAAGCCGGAAATTAACCTACCGACAGACGCGATTGTCAGGATCACTAAGACAACGATCTGCGGCACCGATCTTCATATCCTCAAAGGCGATCTTCCGAGCTGCAAACCCGGCCGCATACTTGGTCACGAGGGCGTTGGGATTATCGACGAAGTCGGCCCCGGCGTCACCGTCTTCAAGGCCGGCGACCATGTACTGATTTCCTGCGTAAGTGCCTGCGGAAAATGCGTCTATTGCCGCAAGCAGATGTATTCGCATTGCACCACGGGCGGTTGGATTCTTGGCAACACTATCGACGGTACGCAGGCCGAGTTCGTCCGCATTCCCCACGCCGATAACAGCCTCTATCCCATCCCAACGGGCGCTGACGAAGAAGCACTCGTGATGCTGAGCGACATCCTGCCGACGAGCTTCGAGTGCGGCGTACTCAACGGCAAAGTCGAGCCCGGAAGCACGGTCGCGATCGTCGGCTCCGGTCCCATTGGACTCGCTGCTCTCCTGACGGCGCAGTTCT